>JAYSON010000361.1:0-8484 GCA_043722725.1 Chloracidobacterium sp. | reverse complement strand
TGAACTATTTCCGGCACGAGGGCGTACGGAATATGTTAGATTTGCTGTGAGGTAAGTTTATGGATATCACGATATCAGTTTCCGAGAAGGCAGTAGAAAACATCCGTGTCAAGGCCGAGGAAAACGGCAAAGCGGTTGATGACTTTATTGAAGAATTTGTTGAAGAGAACTTTGCGAATGGTAAAGGCGAAAAACCGGAACGTAAACACAATCTTCTCGCTTTTGCGGGGATGTTCAACAGCGGGAAAACCGACACGTCCGAGAGAATGCATGAACTTCTTGATGAAGCAGATCTTGATCCGGCGGCGGGCTTCAGCATTAGATGAACCCATGCCTGATAGATTCCGGTTTTTTGTACGCCCTAATAGATAAGGGTGATCAGCATACTATCCCGGTTAAGATTACCCTAGAGACCGTTTTCGAAGAGATTATACTTCCAGTGCCGGCGATAACTGAGGTAGCTTACTTTGTTTCGAAGAACTTGGGTCCGAAGGCTCTGGCCGATTTCATTTATGGGCTCAATGAGATGAATCTGATCATTGAGTCGCCTATGCCTGCCGACTACATTCGCTCCGCCGAAATCCTTCGCAAATACAACGAGACGAATATTGATTTCGTAGATGCTTGCATTGTAGCGATGGCGGAACGGCTAAATTACAAAAATTCTGACCGTCGACCGTCGTCATTTCAGTATTTTCAAACCGGAGCATTGCGATTCGTTTGAGATATTGCCTTGACGTCATCGGAGTTGTGATTTGTACAAATGGAATCGTAAGACAAAGCTTTGGTTTTAACCCGCATCGAAGGCTTTCGTTGCTCGTGTTGAAAGTACGAATGATATGACAGACAAGCAAGGTTTGGAGATCAAAGATTTGACGATTAATCCGGTAAACGGGAGCGGTAATGGCTCGCGCGAGATGGTCCCGACCGTGACCTTGCCGATTGCAAAACAGGTTTCGAACGAAGATATCATTGCCGAAGAGCGTCAGCTTGCCGCGACTGAGACCGACATTGGCGGGCGATACATTGGGTTTCGCGGCTATCTCCGACTGTTCCAGGTATCCCGCGTTATAGGTATGCTCGCGCTTTACCTTTATCTCGATCAATACGACATTCACCACGAGGGGCAGCGTAAACATTCAGAGGGACGAATGCGAGCGGCGCAACGCCTGACGCGTATGGCGGTTTACGGCGAGAAGCTGTACTTGGTGCGGTCGTGGTTTTTTCACGTTTTCATGCTTTTGCTGCGGCGAGTCTTTATAGGCAGTGATGCAAATAGAGAAACAAATCAGGAAAAGCAGGCGGTCTGGTTAAAGGATCAGTTGATAACGCTGGGGCCGACATTTATAAAGATAGGCCAGTCAATGGGAACGCGCGCCGATCTCCTGCCGCTGCCGTTTGTCGTCGCCCTTGGTGAGCTGCAGGACAATGTGCCGCCGTTTCCGAATGAGATTGCGTTTGCACGAATTGAAAAAGATCTTGGCCGGAAGATCAACGAAGTTTATGCCGAGTTTGAGCTGGAGCCGGTTGCGGCCGCGTCGCTTGGACAGGTTTACCGTGCCCGCCTTTTCACCGGTGAAGAGGTTGCGGTGAAGGTTCAGCGGCCCAATCTCGAAGCCGTTATCAAAGGCGATATCAGCATACTGCGCAGCGTTGCCAAGTTCGCCGAGCGGTTTCCGCAGCTTAACGAAAACGCGGACTGGACCGGAATGCTTCGCGAATTCGACGTGACGATCCACGAAGAGATGGACTACGAAGCCGAGGGCCGAAACGCCGAACGCTTTCGCGATCATTTCAAGAACTGGCCGAATATTCATGTGCCCAAGATCCATTGGAACGCGACCACCTCGAAGGTGCTGACGATGGAGTTCATACACGGCACAAAGGTTACGGACCTTGCCGAACTAGAGCGGCTCAAAGTTTCGCCGGAGAAAGTAAATCGTTTGTTGATAAAGACTTATCTCAAACAGCTTCTCGAAGACGGGTTCTTTCACGCTGATCCACATCCCGGCAATTTGCTTGTAATGCGCGACGGCAAGCTGGCATTTTTCGACTTTGGAATGGTCGGCCGCATCACGTCGCAATTGCAGGCGAAAATGATCGACGCGTTTTTCCATGTGGTGAGCAAGGACCCGGGCGGCATAGCTCAGGATCTGATCGATCTCGACTTTTTGAAGCCCGGCACAAATCCGAATATAGTTCGACCCGTTGTAGAAAAAATGTTTCAGTTTCATCTGAATCTGAAACTAAAGGATGTGAATTTTAAGGAACTGACCTATGATCTGGCGGATGTAATGTACGATTATCCGTTCCGGCTACCGTCCAATTTCACCTATATAATGCGTGCGCTGATGACGCTTGAAGGCATCGGGATTATCACCGACCCGGAGTTCAATTTCTTTGAAACCGCGAAACCGTTTGCAAAGGAATTTATGCTCCGCCGCGAGGGTAATGACTTTCGCAAGATGTTCGTCGACAAGATAATGGGTCGCGACGAAGGCGGCAAGATTGATTGGGAGAGGACCTGGAAGCTTGCAAAAATGGCATTTAAGACGGTTATGAATACCGGCAAATGATCGATATGCCCGATCGAATTTCAGATCCGGCGTCTCTCACCGGCTATTACCGCGCACGTGAACTGGTCTTGAAATACGGTTGGAATTCGACTTGCTTTCAAATCGTAAATCCGGGAATTGAATATTGGTTCGGTGACGATGGCGAATCGGTTGTCGGATATGTCACGTCAGGCCATTCGCGTGTCGTTGCCGGGGCGCCGGTTTGCAGTCTAGAAATGCTCCCGGTCGTCGCCGCCGCGTTTGAGCGCGATGCGGAAAATTCAAAATGCGGCGTCTGTTATTTTGGAGCAGAAGCCAGGCTCGAAGCCGTTTGTCACGACTCCACAAAGCACTCGAAAGTTCTTTTGGGCGCACAGCCTGTTTGGAATCCCGCACGTTGGCCCGCGATTGTCGACGGCCGCCGCTCGCTGCGGGCACAGTTGAATCGGGCCCGGAACAAAGGCGTTACCATCAGTGAATGGACCATCGACGAAGCACATGACAACCCGCGTCTTCGACACTGCCTGCTGGTCTGGCTGGAATCCAAAGGCTTGCCGCCGCTCCATTTTGTAGTAGAATCGGAAACGCTTGAACGGCTTGATAATCGTCGAATCTTTGTCGCGGAACATGCATCGAGCGTCGCGGCTTTTCTCGTACTTTCGCCGATCCCGCAACGGAACGGGTGGCTGACTGAGCAGTTTCCACACGATCCGTCGGCTCCGAATGGAACGGTCGAACTGATGATGGACGCGGCGATCCGCAAGCTTGGCAACGAAGGTTTCGATTACGTCACGCTCGGCCTGTCGCCGCTTTCGAAACGTGCTAAGATTGAGAAATTCGACAATCCGGTTTGGCTACGAATGTTGCTTGCGTGGATGCGAAAACACGGGCAAAGGTTCTATAATTTCGACGGGCTCGACGCCTTTAAATCCAAGATGGCGCCGGAACACTGGGAGCCGGTATTTGCTATTTCGAATGAGCGGAAGTTCTCGGCCAGCACGCTTTATTCGATCGCATTGGCGTTTACCGACAACGCGCCTTTCCGTGTGATCACGGGCGGATTGAGAAAGGCGGCAGCGATGGAGTTTCGAACGCTGGCGGCGAAGATAAGGAAACCTCTCAGCGGCTAATGACGTTCGCCGACTTTGCATTGAACTTAATGAACATTTTCTTCAAAACCGGTGTTTTTGTACTATTAATGGCCACCGCTTCCGGTAGTTTCGCACAAAATATGACCCATGTTTCGAAACCAGAACTCAAAATCAAGTATATCGAAAAGGATTTTTCGGTCGATGATCTCGGTAATGAGGCCTGGAATGAGGCTGACGGGCAAATGATCAAACAGTATTGGTCCGGAAAAGTTGCTCCGGTTGGACGGCAATTTAAGGCAAAGCTCCTTTGGTCGAATACGGCTTTATATATCAGGTTCGAGGCTAATCGGGCCGAGCCTTTAGTTATTTCCGAAAAGCCGGATTTGAGCAAAAAAACGCTTGGGCTGTGGGACCGCGATGTGTGCGAGATCTTCGTTGCGCCCGATAAGAACGAGGCTAGAAAATATTTTGAATTTGAGGTTGCGCCAACCGGCGAGTGGGTCGATGTCGCTCTTAATGTGACAGCAGGGACGCGCAAGTCGGATTGGGATTACAGATCGGGAATGGAATCGGCGGTGAAGGTCGAAAAGGACAAGGTCGTGATGGCCGTTAAGATTGAATGGAAGGCGTTTGGGAAAACTCCGAAGGCGGGTGACACATGGCTTGGGAATATTCTTCGATGTGTCGGGAAAAACCCGGATCGCGGCTACCTCGCGTGGTCGCCGACAATGACGAAGGACCCTAATTTTCATGTGCCAGAGAAATTTGGCAGATTCATCTTTCAGAAGTAAGAATTTTGCCCGCGAAATACGCGAAAAGAGCGCAAAAAAAAGGACAAAAAATAATTCACGTTTTTTCGCGTATTTCGCGGGCATACCTTTTAGATCGTCAAGAGCTTTTCGTAGACGATGAACGCACCGAGGCCAAGGCTGAAAATGCCTGCGCAAAGGCGGATGCCTTTGTTCAGAAAGTCGAACCGATTGGCTGTAAAATGGAACGGCAGTCCGATCAAAAAGCTCATTGCCATCATTCCGCCGACCGAACCGATCCCGAAAATTAGAATATATAGTAGAGCGACGGCCGGCGACGGAATAGTAGGTAAGATGAGCAGCATCAACGCCGCGCTTCCGGCAAGGCCGTGAACCATACCTATCAAGATAGAACGAGTGCTGAACCGATGATGCGAAGCCTCCGTTTCGTCTCGGTGAGAATGGATGTGCAGATGCTCGTTCTTCCCGTGGTCGTGTGCGTGAACGTGTGTTTCTTTCGCTGCGAACAATTTGCGAAGGGCGTTGATTCCGAGCAGAACCAGCATTCCGCCGACGACCGCTTCAAGCCGTGCCTCGACCGTTTCCGAGATCTGGACTTTTAGAAAAATCACAATCGTACCGACGACGAACAGCGATATTGTGTGGCCCAAGCCCCAAAATCCGCCCACGATCGATGCCGTAAGCAGACTCTTTTTCTCGCTGACAATTGTCGAAACTGCTGCGAGATGGTCGGCCTCTGTCGCGTGCTGCAGGCCGAGTGCAAAGCCGATCGCCAGTACTGAGAAGGTGGATAGGTCAGGTGCAATTTGCATATATTCGCACTTGCGTGCTCCTTTTCAAGCAAGGATGTTTGCGGATCCCGTTCAGACGCTCATTCCACCGTCTACGGCGATCGTCTGGCCGGTGATATAGCTCGAAGCGTCCGACGCTAGGAAGACCGTAACGCCTTTTAACTCGCCTTCGTTTCCGATACGCGGGATGATATTGCTTTCCTGTATCGACCGCTCATAAATATCGATCACGGCATCCGCCAGCCGCGAATGAAAAAACCCAGGCGCGATGGCGTTGACCCGAATTCTTTTTCGTCCCCAGCTTGCGGCAAGCTCTCGCGTCAGCCCGATCAACCCGGCCTTGCTTGCGGCGTAACCTGCGTAAAACGGGCCGTTTGCCGACGATGTCAGACCGGCTATCGAAGCAATATTTATGATCGAACCGCTCCCACGTTTCAACATTTCCCGCCCTGCGGCTTGGGCAAAAAGAAAGCAGCCCGTCAGATTAACGTCCAGGACCTGTTTCCACCGCTCAAGCGGCATATCTTCGGGCATCGCACCCCACGAGATACCCGCATTGTTTATCAAAATATCTACGCTGCCGAACTTTGCTATCGTTTCATCGACAACGGCTTGGACCTCTTCGGGCTTTGTCACGTCGCAAACTTTTCCGGCTACATTATAGTTATTCGCCCCGAACTCATTAACGGTTTCATCCAGCCATTCCGGACGCCTTGCGCAAAGCATCAAATTTGCACCCGCTTCGGCCAAACCTAGGGCCATTTCCTTGCCAATGCCGCGTGAACCGCCGGTGACGATTGCGGTTTTTCCTGTAAGATCGAACAGTTCCTTAACGGTCTTTGCCATAAGAATTTTCGTAATCAGTAAATCGCAAATCCCTATGAGAAACAACCCGCTATTGACGATTCACCATTTACGATTCACGCACTTTTGGGATTAAATATAGAAATGGCGAAAACACAGAAAGAGCGTGCGTTTTTGCGCGATCTTTATATTAACGAAGAATGGACGCGGCGATTCACCGATCTGATCGATAAACATATCGTCTTTAAGGATGCCAAAAATCTGCTTTACATGAATGCCGGGACTGGAAACCACACCTTTGCACTGCATGAAAAGATCGGCAAAAAGACTGCAATTTTTGCTGTGAGCGATGATGAAGATATGTTGACCATCGCCCGCGATAAGGCGATCGCGATGAGGTCTGACGTTGATTTTTCGATGATACGGTTCGATGATGACGCATTCGATATTGTGCTGGTGGATGCAAGTCTTGTTAAATCATCGCAGATTGAAGAATTAGTCGGCGAGGCTGTTCGCGTGACTCGTGCTGACGGGAAAGTGGCGTTCTTTTTACCGTCAGCAGGAAGTTTTGGCGAGATATTCTCGCTACTCTGGGAGATGCTTTTTAATCAAGGCCTCGGCGAACAGGGAGCGGAAATCGAGGCGATGGTCGCCGAAATACCGACGGTGAGCAGATTAGAGGAGATCGCCGCAAAGGCCGGTCTGGTGAACATCGAGGCCCATAATGCAACCGAGGTTTTTGAATTCGAAAACGGAGCGGAATTCGTCAATTCGCCGCTCGTCGCGGATTTTCTGCTGCCCGGATGGCTGAAAATACTCAGTGAAAAAGAAAAAAGACAAGCCTTCAAGAAACTTGCCCAATTGATAGACGCCGAGGACGGCGAACTGTCGTTTAGATTTTCCGTTAAGGCGACGCTGGTAAAGGGTGAGAAGACTTAGCCACGAACAACATGAATATTAAGAACGCATTCCGCTGAATCTGTGTAATTTGTGGCTAATTCGTCTTGGCTTCTTCCCGCCGCCGCAATTCCTCTGCAAGTGCTTCATCGCTCATGGTCGAAACTTGCGGGGCCGCAGGGGGAGCAAGCTGGCCTTTCTCGGCTTTTTCTTCTTCCTCGGCCTCCCGCATGCCATCCTTAAAGGCCTTGCGCGTTGCTCCAAAAGACTTTGCAAGTTGCGGTAGCCGCGATGCTCCGAAAAGCAAAAACAAGACGGCAACGATCAATATTATTTCTGTTGTTCCAAAACTTCCCATAAATTTGCCCTACTAAGATTTACATGCCACCGCCAGAAAATAGGTCTTCGCGATGTATTAAACTTATTCTACCTTAACTATCGCACCAAGTTCGAATAAATCATGCGTCAAGACCCGAAAAAGGAGCCCGACCGCTACCGCTCCCGGTTCTGACAAAATCGATCCATCGCATCGACGAGGGCTGCGATTATTCCTTTTTCCGAGACGGAATGGCCCGAATCGGGAACTACGATAAACTCGGCTTCGGGGAATGCGCGGTGCAGGTCCCAGGCGGAGGTGATCGGGCAGACGACGTCGTATCGGCCCTGGACGATAACGGTCGGGATGTGCCGGATCTTATCGATGTTTTCGAGCAGGTAATTCTCGGTAGGGAAGAACGAGCCGTTCATAAAGTAATGACACTCGATGCGGGCGAGCGAAAGGGCTTCGTGAGCGCCTTCCCAGTGGTTCATCAGGTCTTGATCCGGATACAATTTCGATGTCGAGCCTTCCCAAGTGCTCCATGCACGCGCGGCTGAGAGGCGAACATCCTCATCATCACTGGTCAGGCGTTTGTGATACGCAGTGATAAAATCGCCGCGCTCGGCCTCCGGGATCTCGTCGCGGTAGCGCTCCCAAAAATCGGGGAAGATCTCGGACGCTCCGTATTGATAAAACCACTGCAACTCTTTCTTGCGAGTCAGGAATATGCCGCGCAGAATCAGGCCCAGACACCTGTCGGGATGCGTCGCCCCATATGCAAGGCTCAGCGTGCTTCCCCACGAACCGCCAAAAACATGCCATTTCTCGATGCCGAATTTTTCACGGAGAGTCTCTATGTCCTTGATCAGGTCCCAAGTCGTATTTTCGGCAAGTTCCGCATGCGGGGTAGATTTTCCTGAACCGCGCTGATCGAAGAGGAGAACATGATAAACCGCTGGGTCAAAAAACTGCCGGTACATCGGGATAAGGCCGCCCCCTGGCCCGCCGTGAAGAAATACGACCGGAATGCCATTCGGGTTTCCGCAGCGTTCGTAATAAATATCGTGAATCTCGGAGACTTTGAGCATCCCCGAATCGAACGGTTCGATCTCAGGATAAAGTGTTGCCATAGTCGAGATGATACTTGAAATCGGGTACTTTGGAAATTCAGATGCTGACCATTCGCTCCAAGCCCTGGCAAAAAGCCCGAGTTAGCGTATCTGGAACGAATACTCAAAAATTAGGACTGCCGAGACT
>JAYSON010000360.1:0-2097 GCA_043722725.1 Chloracidobacterium sp. | reverse complement strand
ATCAACCATGCGTTGGCAAAACCTCCGTTAAAATAAAGTATCCTTATGCGCTTTTACATTCTTATTTCAATGGTTTTGATCACTGCTTCATGCGGCGACGGTTCGAATTCAAGATCGGCCGGAAACGGAAACAGCAAAGTGTCTACTACAAAAGCCGTCCCCTTGCCCGTATATACTTACGAAGTAGTTAAAGCATATCCCCACGACCCGAAGGCTTTCACCGAAGGCCTGTTTTACTATAACGGCTTTTTGTACGAGAGCACGGGCCAGGAAAAGCAGTCCAGTCTTCGCAAAATAGAGCTTGAAACGGGAAAGGTGGTTCAGAAATTCGATCTTCCCCCCGAGAGCTTTGGCGAAGGGATATCCCTGATCGACGGGAAGATTTATCAGCTTACGTGGCGCGAAGGGCTGTGCCGGGTTTTTGATCTAAATGATTTTAAATTATTGAGGGAATTCGATTATCAGGGTGAGGGATGGGGAATGACAACAGGCGAGGGGAAGCTTTACATGACCGACCGAACCCACGTAATGCGCGTAATGGACCATGAGACGTTCAAACCTGTAAGAACCATTCCCGTATTTCGCGAAGACGGCAAGCCGTTAATGCAGATCAATGAGCTTGAGTTTATCAAGGGTGAGATCTGGGCAAACGTTTGGCATTCCGAGGATCCCGATATTCTTGGCAAGCCAAACTACATCGCCCGGATCGACCCGGTCTCGGGTAAGCTGCTCGGCTGGATCGACCTGGCCGGCATATCGCCGGACGACCAACCCGCCGCGTCGGCCATCAACGACGGTAGTGATCCGAAGGCCGAAAATACCCTGAACGGAATTGCTTACGACCAATCGAACGACCGGATCTTCGTCACCGGAAAAAATTGGAAACGGCTGTACGAGATCAAGGTGAAACCAAAAGAAGCCAAATGACTGAAAACGATAATAAATTCATGCAGCGCGCCATCGCTTTGGCGCAGGAAGGCATGGATTCGCAATACGGGGGTCCGTTTGGCTGTGTCATTGCAAAAGATGGCCGGATCGTCGGTGAGGGCGTCAATCAGGTGACCTCGACAAATGATCCCACCGCTCACGCCGAAGTGGTTGCGATCAGAAATGCGTGCAGAAATCTGGATTCGTTTCAGCTCCAGGGCTGTATTGTTTACACATCCTGTGAGCCTTGTCCGATGTGCCTAGGCGCAATCTATTGGGCAAGGTCAGACCGTATTTACATGGCTTGTGATCGCGATGACGCCGCCCATGCTGGATTTGACGACGCATTTATCTACGACGAACTTTGCTCGACCGCCTTTGAGCAGAGAAAGATTCCCATCTTCAGCCTTATGCGTGAGGAAGGCTTGGCAGTTTTTCAAAATTGGATAGACAAATCCGACAAGACCGAATATTAGCACGCGGATGTCCAACACTTATTTTTATTTACTGATCGCCCTGCTGGCCGGTGCGATGATGCCGACCCAAGCCGCCACTAACAACAAAATGGCGGCTTTCGTGGATAGCCCGATCCTCGCGGCATTCATTTCGTTTCTTGTTGGAACAGTCGCATTACTGGTGTATATCGTTTTGTCGGGCGTTCCACTTGCGAACATTTCGGGTGTTAAGGACGCACCTGCAATTGCCTGGGCCGGAGGATTGCTCGGTGCATTTTTCGTCGCCGCGGCTGTGACGCTCGTGCCAAAGCTCGGCGTTGCAATGACCTTTAGCCTGATAATCGCTGGACAGATGATCGTAACGCTTGTGATCGACCATTTTGGCTTGCTTGGCGTGCCCGTGAAAGATGTCAGCATCGCACGCCTCGGCGGGATATTGCTGATCACAGCGGGAGTTGTGTTGATTAGAAAGTTTTGAACCGCAGGGACGCGGAGACGCAGGGTTTTGTCGGATCAGATTCGGTTAACCTACAAAGCTGAAACGTTAGCTCAGCAGCATCTTTTATTGATTCCTCCGCGTCTCTGCGACTCTGCGGTAAATTCTTTGATGATCAAGTTCATCCTAAACAATCAGGACATACGGACCGATTTGCCGCGCGGCACAACCTTGCTCGATTTTGTGCGTTATCGCCAAAATCTAAAGGGCACGAAGATC
>JAYSON010000359.1:0-2633 GCA_043722725.1 Chloracidobacterium sp. | reverse complement strand
TGGTTAAAAACATCGGGATGGCTTCCGTCATGCGTTTTCGGCAAATATGCGGCAGCAAAATCGGAGAAGCGAACACCCGCCCAACTGACGATTATGCTCCAGCCTTCGACACATTTGAGCTGTGTCGTCATTTCGGTCCGCGGCAGTTTTTTTATGTCCGCAAGGTTGACTGTCAGGTCTTCTGTCCGGTTTGCGAGGCCGCCGATGCTAAGGCGCCAGCTTGCCGCGTCGAAATCTTCGGAGAGCCCGGACGCGCCGTTCACACGACGCGGCGAAACACGGTCAAGCGGAAATTCAGGCGACAGGCGCGACGGCCGGTAGAATAACTGGCTGACTCTTTCGTTAAAGCGGAATGTCTTGGTCAAAAGAGTTTGTTTCGTTTCGTCCGGCATCCAGCGCCAACCGAACACGCCGATCAGTGCCGTTACGCCGCCGATCAAAAAAGTTCGTCGCGACCGCTGCGACATTTGCTTTTTAGCGGAAGCCGGACTTAAAGGCTCACCTAGATGCCATTTTTCACCGAGTATCTTTGCTGTGTTCTCCCGGTCATCGGCTTCTGCAGCCGCCTTTCGACGTTTTTGATGTTCGATCTCACGTACTTTTTCGAGTAAAACTTCTTCGTTTTCCGGGTTCATATCTTTGCTCCCTCATCAATAGCCGCCGCGTTTCCCGATGTGCCTTTATTCGCGTTGACGATCTCATAGCCAGTGATAATCGAACGAAAGTTGCTCCAACCCGCGACGATCACTTGAAAAACATGGACAAGAAAAAACAGCACGAGCGATATCGTCAGCCAAAAATGCAGCCAGCGTGCCCAATCGTACCCGCCAAGCAGCATCGTCAGCCACGCCAACTGCAGCGGCTTATATATCGCCAATCCGGTAATTAGCGATCCCGCACCCATAAAAATTACGCTCGTGTAGGCGATCCGCTGTGCGTCGTTATATTTTCCCTGAGGCGGCAGCTTCTTGACGATGTGCAAGTCATGAAGCGTAACAAGCAAGGCGCGTTTGAACGATCCCGGAACCGGTAAAATCGCCCGCCATTCGCCCGACACTATTGTGTAAATAACATAGATCACGCCATTTATCGCAAACAGCCACATGAAAAAGAAATGCAGCGAGATACCTTCGGCTAGGCGCTGCGGGATGCCGAGCGTCTCGTTAAACCACGCCGGAAAAAAATGAAACAACTCGTATCCGAATATCCTTATCCCGTAGGCAGCGTTTGCCCAATAGATCAGCATTCCGCTCCAGATCATCATTGTCAGAAGCGGGAAATTTATCCAGTGCAGCCAACGCACTGCCAACCGGTGCTTTTTCTCGAGTTGTTTCTGCATCGTTTACACTATTTATATCACGTCGAGACTAAGACAAACATTAAATTTAGGCTTGCTTTGTTTATCCTTTTACGACCGCATTTTATTCCGATGGTGATTGATTTACCCTTCGCGTCCACTGTCAGCGTCGAAATCATAAATTCATCCGTTGAATCCGAAAGCGACCCAATGGCGAAAACTTACATGGAGGCTGACAAAGCCTAAAAAAAAGTACTAAGGATTAAAAAATTAAATGAAAAAATTCACGTTATCGATAATGTTTGTGGCAGCGATCTGCGTCATGGGAAGCCTCGGAGTTTCTGCGCAGGGCAAAATGTCCAACAAAATGGAAAAGTCCGACAAAATGATGAAGTCGGGTAACCCGATGGTGGGCGGCGCTGCGATGTATAAAACGAAAGATATCATCGACAACGCCGTCAACTCGGCCGATCATACAACGTTGGTCGCGGCTGTCAAGGCAGCCGGTTTGGTTGATACACTCAAGGGCAAAGGCCCGTTCACAGTCTTCGCACCTGTCAATTCAGCCTTTGAGGCTCTTCCGGCTGGTACGGTCGAAATGCTTCTGAAACCGGAAAATAAAGCGACGTTGGTAAAGATCCTCACATACCACGTTGTCGCCGGTAAGATGGATTCAAAAGCGATCGCGAAGGCTATCAAGAAAGGCGGCGGAACCGCTACTTTCACAACCGTTTCGGGCGGAAAATTAATGGCGTCGATGCGCGGTTCGGACCTTATACTGACCGACGAAAAAGGCGGCACATCGAAGGTCACCATTGCTGACGTTAGACAATCAAACGGCGTCATTCATGTGGTTGACACGATCGTAATGCCCAACTAATACTTCGTTCCTGTCTTCTCCAAGAGCCCTCTCCAGATTCACGTCCTTTGACATGATCGAAAGAGGGCTCCTCCATTGTATCTTGTGAACAAGTCAGGAATAATTAGCAGGCTTCTTTTCATTATTCCTATGTAGGTTGACGTTACGCAAAAAATTTCGTCAACGGAGGTTAAAATTATGAAAATCAGAATAGGTATTACGCTCGCAATGATCTCACTTATTTCAGTCGCCGCGTTTGCTCTCGGCTGCGGGCAATCGGCCGCTTCGAAGAATGAAAGTGCAACTGCTACTTCGCCGGACGTATCGGCGACACCGGCAAAGAAGACCGCTACGGCGATGAACTCGGCGGACGACGTATTTGATGGCCAAAAGCTGGAAAAGACGGATGCCGAATGGAAAACGACGCTAACGCCGGCCCAGTATCACGTGCTTCGTGAGGAAGGGACTGACGCACCT
>JAYSON010000358.1:0-26449 GCA_043722725.1 Chloracidobacterium sp. | reverse complement strand
CGAAACAAAAAGAAGGAAACTTTGCTGTTTAAGATTCCCAATAGATATTTATCATCCGACGAAATAATGAAACATTTCTGATTTGTGTAATTGAGATTTTCATCGAATACGAATTCAGGTTGCTTACAGATATTCGGGTAAATAAGTTTTGCCGTTTCAAATTCGCGGAAATAGTCAACCGAATCCTGAATTTCAAACCATTTGTAGGCTCCTGGTTTTCGACCAGGCCATTTGTCATTCTTATCCTTTGGTTTCCAACCCTCGGGCTTTGGTAGGAGCTGGGAATAAAATCTCCGAAGGTAAGCGTCGATTGCGGGGAATTTAGAAATATCGGTTCCACGGCGAGTGAATACAACGAATTTGTTTGGCTTTGGCGCATCGTATCGTTTAATATCGCGTCCGGCGAGAAACGGTTTTATTAGTTCGTCGCTTCGCGGGTCTTCCGCGACCAAACGTGACCGGGTTGCTGAGTCGATCACGAATGCCTCGTTCAAGCCCGTCAGTACGCCGCGATAGATCTTGCGGCCAACATATTCACCCAGCGGAACGCCTTTCGTTTGCAACTTATTTAACAAATCTTGCGAGGTTTCGTCGGTCAGCGACCAACCGTTATCTTCTAATTCGGCCTGCAAAACAGGAAAACGATTTTCAAGGACGTATTCGCTTAGCGACGAGCCGCCGAAGTCCAGACCCGCAATTTCCGTTACATGAAAATGCGTCTTGGCATCATTTTTTCGAACTCGGACAATGCACGGATATGTTGTCGCGCCCTGAAAAACCGGCAGATCGCCAAAATCGACAATTTCCTCGATCCCGCGTTTCTTCATGTAAGCCCGAAGCGGTCCGCCGTAATTTGCCCGCAGCCATTTATTCGCAACAATAATCCCGAACTCGCCGCCGTCTTTTAGCAAGGATATGTATCGTTCGAGAAAATAAACATAAAGATCGGCAACGCCGTGATAGGTCTTGTATGTCTTCTGAAAATAAGGTTTTAGATGGCTGAATAACTCCTGTCGCACATACGGTGGATTGCCAACAATCGCATCAAAACCGCCATTCGCAAAAACCTCAGGAAAAGTGCTTTGGAAATTCATCGGGTTGAGCTTTTTGAAATCGGGGAACCCGGTCGCTACCGCTCCCGGTTCTGACAAATCCACACCCGCTACCGCAGGTGGTACCGACCCCGAGAAGAGCGGCGTGTCCATGATGTCGTAATCGATGAGCGAATTTCCGTGGACGATATTTTTGTCGAGTTTTGGGAGAAGCTGTTCCTTGAATCCGGCGAGGAACTGCTGGGCGGTGGCGGTGGTTTCTTCTTCGAGCAGTTTTAGGTAGAGCGAAAGCTGTGCGACTTCGACGGCCTGGGCGTCGAGATCGACGCCGTAGATGTTGTTTTCGAGAATGTCGCGCTTGTGTGAGATCGTGAGCTGCAATGTGCCGTCGGAGGTTTCGCGGGCCGCGCCTTGTTTGATCGCGGCGGAGCGGCGTTTTGCTGCAGAAGCGGGAGCGGTAGCGACCGGGTTCTTCTGCCTCGACTAAGAAAGAACCACCCCGTCAGCGGAAGCCGCTGCCACCCCTCCTTTGTAAGGAGGGGAGTTTTTGGAGCCGGAATACCAATCGACGTGGTATTTGATCAGGTAGTCGAAAATGCCAAGTAAAAACGAGCCGGAACCGTAGGCGATGTCGGCGAAGCGCATCTTCGATATCTCGTCGGGTGATTTTCCCTCGATCAATTTACCGATGGTGTTTTCGACAATGTAGCGAACGATGTATTGGGGGGTGTAATAGACGCCGCCCGCTTTTCGGACCTCGGGCTTTTCTTCGACCGTTGCCCGCTTGCCGGTGGCGACGATGGTTTTGCCGAGAAAGCGTTCGTATATGCTGCCGAGAATGTGGATCGGGATCGAGTTAAAATCGTAAGGCGAATTTTTGTGCGACAGCCAGGCGAGCGTTTCGCCGAATGTTTTGTCATCGGGCTGAAACGCGGGCGAATCGAGAATGGCGTGCGGCTTGAAAATTATGCCGTTGTAGATTTGGTTTAGACGCGGTATCTCGTTCGCAAAATCGCGCCAGGCACTGCCCGATTTTACGCCGAGCCGGTCGATGATCTCGGACGGCTCGACCAGCTTGTCTTCGAGAAAACGGATAAAGACAAGGCGGTCGAGGGTCCGCTGAGTGATCTCGGTCAGCGCGTCGCCGTCGAGTTCGGGATTGCGGCGTTTGAATGCGCGGGCAAGCTCGCCGCGGTGAACATCAAGCTCGGCAAGGAAAGTGTCGCCGACCGGCTGGACCTGAACGGCGTCGGGAGCGGTTTTGGCGGCCTTGGTTTTCTTTAGGCTTTGAACATACTTGTCGAGCGAGCCGCCCCCGACCGCTTCGCGCGAAAATAGATAATAAAGACGCCGGAATTCTTCCTCATCCGCAAACTGCGTGTAATGAAATTTTTCGAGAACGCCTTTGGCGGCCTTTTCGACGGCCGGTTTGTATCGGGAATCAAGAATGAGAAACTGCTCGAAATCGGTGAGAACTGCCAATGGAGTGTTTGAGTTCCAGCCATAACGCATTGCCTGAAAGCAATCGTATGGATTTTCGAGCTGGCGCGACGGCTTTTTCGCTTCGGCCATAAAGCGGGCCTGAAGAAAATTTGGGCGTGTAAAAAATGCGTAATCGGCACGCTTTCCCCGGTCGCCGACCATTACGCTCTTTTCTATTTTGACTTCGCGCTCGTAGGGATTCGGATGCTGTTGATGATAGACGTCCCAGCCAAGCGCCACGAAAAAGCCGTCGAGAAAATCCTGCCGGACCTCAGCTTCCTGATATTTCGGTGAGAGGTACGCGGCTTCGTTCTCGGCAAAGCGGTCAGCAAGGGCATTTACCTGGATAAAGGCTTCTTCGAAGCTATTGGGAACCATAATGCATTCTGAATGTAGCACTTGCGGGTATGCGAGGCAAGAAGTACATTCGTTGGATTTCTAATATTGTTAAGGGATTGATGGTTCGTCTTGTTCCGTTTTATGTTCGGTGTTTTCCGTGTTCGGATTTTAAGACGCCCAACCACGAAATGCACGGAAATTAAAGCCGAACGCTCGGACAGAAGAGAGAACCACCCCGTCTGCCCAAAGCGGCATCCACCCCTCCTTCGTAAGGAGGGGAGCAAGAGGTGCATGCTTGCGGTCCGGTCGGATTTGCTTCCTTGATGCGAATTTGTGTATCTTTATTCAAGTACCTTAAAGGTTTGAAGCGTATGAGTATTGCAGCCGTAGAAGTTCAACCGCTTGCCGTGGAAGTTGTTTGCAGCAACGATGCATTAAATGTCGATCTGGCCGACGGACGGAAGATATCCGTGCCGCTGCATTGGTTTCCGCGGCTTGAAAATGCGTCGCACGGAGACAGGAAAAGCTGGGAGCTGATCGGCGGCGGGCTCGGCATTCACTGGGATGCTTTGGACGAAGATATTTCGGTCGAGAGCCTGCTTCGCCTGCGCTAGGGCAGAGCTCTTTCTTTGTTCCCCTTGTTTGGTTTTCGTTCCGTGCATTCCGTGATAAAAGTCTTTAAGAACGGCCACGGAACAATACATGAAACAAAAGAAAGAGATACACCGCAACGACTGTTCAAAATCTACCCTGTCAACAGAACCTGGTCAAAAGAGGATAATCGCCGATAGCCGAGCCGTCAACTCTTTCGTTGCACCTCTTATTCCGTAGTTAAGATTTAGTGCCGACCAAGGACGAAGAGGAACAAAAACCGAACAATCGCATTTAAGAGTGAAGATGTCTGCACGTTTCCGTCCTAACCTACCCTTTCATTTACTTTATCCGGTATGAACATCATCGTCGGCACCGCAGGCCACATCGATCATGGCAAAACGGCCTTGATCAAAGCCCTGACCGGTACCGACACCGACCGTCTGCCCGAGGAGAAACAACGCGGGATCACGATAGATCTGGGTTTTGCGGAGCTGGACCTCGGCGGGCATCGAATCGGTTTTGTCGATGTGCCCGGGCATGAGCGATTTGTAAAGAATATGCTCGCCGGTGCGAGCGGTATCGATCTCGTGCTACTGATAATCGCGGCCGACGAAAGCGTCATGCCGCAAACCCGCGAGCATTTTGACATCTGCCGGCTACTAGGCGTTCAAAACGGCCTAATTGTCCTCACAAAAACCGATCTGGTTGACGATGAGCTGCTCGATCTTGTCAGGCTGGAAGCAGCCGAATTGGCCGAAGGATCTTTTCTAGAAAACGCAGCGGTGATCGAGGTTAGTTCGAAGACGGGTGTGGGAATTGATGAGCTAAAACGCGCAATAGTCGAAGCGGCAGGCAAAACGAGAGCCCGCCGCGACGATCAGGTAACGCGTCTGCCAATCGACCGCAGCTTTGTTGTCAAAGGGTTTGGAACCGTCGTGACCGGCACGCTTGCAAGCGGCTCCATGCGTAGTGCCGACGAATTTGTGCTGATGCCCGCCGGGAAAAAGGTTCGCGTTCGCGGGCTGCAAACTCATGGAAAAGAAGAGCAAACCGTAAATGCCGGACAGCGTGTCGCCGTAAATCTCGCCGGTGTTGATCAGGATTACATTGAGCGGGGAATGGTGCTTTGCGAAACTGGGGCACTGCGGCCTGTTCAGATATTCGATGCACAGATCGAGGTTGTGGCGAATGCGAGTAAGCCTTTGCGTTCGCGGCAGCGTGTGCGCGTGCATATCGGCACCGCCGAGGTGCTGGCACGTGTTCACGTGATAAACGCAGTCGGTGAAATAGGTCCGGGTGACACCGATCTGGCACAGTTTCGGCTGGAAATGCCGGTTGTTGCGATACCGGACGAGAAGTTTATTGTCCGCAGCTACTCACCGCAAATGACGATCGCGGGCGGAAGGATTGTCGATAATTTTCCAAAGAAACATCGGAAACGCGATACGCAAAGCTCAAGAGATTTTTTAAACGGGTTAGTCGAAGCGAATGGTGACCGGACAGAGATTATCAATTTGATTGTTACAGCTTCGGGCGAACACGGGGTGGAGATTGATGACCTTAAATTTCGCACTGGTTGGAAAAAAAGCGTGATCGAAAATGCGATCAGGGAGAGCGGTGTGCGGATCGTCGATGCGGGCGGAGTTTATTTAAGTTCCAAACACTTCGACTCGTTGAAGAAAAAGACGCTGAGCGAGATCGCCGTACATCATAAACGTGAGCCGCTTTCGGAGGGCACGCTCCGCGAGACGCTGCGTGAAAAGGTCTTCGCACACAAACCGCCGGAAGTATTTAAAGCGGTTATCGCCAAACTTGAAAGTGAAGGGCTGATAGCTTGCAAACAAGATCTGGTGAGTGCTGTTTCGCATTCGCAAACATTTACCGATGAAGAGGCGGGGGTAATTGCCGCGTTGAGAGATATTTTCACGACGGCTGATCTTGAGGTGCCGAAGCTGGATGAGGCAATCGGGAAGGTTGTTACCGATACGAAATTCCAAAAAGATCATGCCCGCAAGCTCCTTCAGGTTTTAATAAACAGCAATGAGATAATTAAGGTTACGAAGGAATTTTATTTTGCAACTGCCGCGATACAGGGTCTGAACTTAAAGCTGCAGGCGTATGCTGACGCGAGTACAGACCGCCTAATCGATGTCACAAAATTCAAGGACATTGCCGGAGTTTCGCGCAAATATGCTATACCTTTGCTGGAGTATTTTGACCGCGAAAAGGTGACGATGCGGTCCGGCGAGCGGCGAGTCATTCTTTGATGGACCGACAGACTTGGCAGTCTGTCATACGGCATATGAAAAAATTTCTCACGGCGAAATGGCAGGATCTGATAATGGCGAACTACGAGATCGAGCCGTCAGTGCTGGCAGACCGTGTTCCGCTCGGCACCGAGATCGATCTGCATGAAGGCAAATGCTTTGTCAGCCTGGTCGGATTTATGTTTCTCGATACTCGTGTGCTGGATTTTCTTGTTCCGTTTCATGTGAATTTCGAGGAAGTAAACTTACGCTTTTACGTTCGACGCGAAACTGATGATGAGGTTCGCCGCGGCGTTGTTTTTATCAAGGAGATCGTGCCGCGGTTCGCGATCGCGGCGGTCGCCCGGACGCTTTATGGCGAGCCGTACGAGCGATGGGCAATGTCGAATTTTCGCGATGGCGAACACGTTCGGTATAGTTGGGAAAATGGCGGATGCTCGAATTCGATCAGCGTCGAGCCCGGCGAAAGCCAAGGCGTGCCGGAGGCCGAGTCGCAAGGCGAATTTATCATCGAGCACTACTGGGGCTACACTAAACGGGGCGAAAACCGGACGAATGAATATAAGGTCGAACATCCGAAATGGGAGCTGTTTGCGGCCGAAAAGCCTCATATTGATGTAAACTTTGATAAGACATACGGCGAAGCGTTCGGTTTTTTGGCTGATGAGGAACCGCACTCGGTTTTGCTTGCAAAGGGTTCGGAAATAGCGGTTTACAAGGGCGAGAGGATTACATGATCATCGGCATCGTAGCGGTCGCGAAAAATAACGCCATCGGCAAGGACGGCAAATTGCCGTGGCACTATTCGGCTGACCTCAAGTTTTTTAAGGAGACGACGACGAGCCACGCGGTCGTTATGGGGTTCAACACGTGGCGGGCGATCGGGAAACCGCTGCCGAACCGGTTGAATATCGTTTTGAGCCGTTCGGCGCAGATCGAGGACGACGCGCATTTGCTTTTTATGCGAAGCAAGGATCAGGTCGTGCGGCTTGCGGAATATTTGAAATGCGACATGTTCGTCATCGGCGGAGCGAAAACTTATGCAGAGTTTGCGGACGTGATCGACAGATGGATCGTGACCAAAGTGCCGATGGAGGTTGATGATGCCGACACGTTTATGCCGCCTGGGTTTCTCGCTGGATTTGCCCTGAATGATAAACTTGAACTTACGGACGGGCTGACCGTACAAACGCTAGAACGCAAAATACCATCCTGAATATGTTGAAGAAGGCAATCATACTTTTAGTCTTGTTTATCGCGACAGCAGTACTTCTCTACGTTGCATTCCAAGAACCGCGGAATGCTGCTAGCGTAGCTCTTTTCAAAGCTGTCTACATGGTTCTTCCTGACACCCATGCATTCCTCGAATTCTATTCGCCTTTGAGACGTGATGTTTCAGGAGGGTATATTCCACCGGAGGTTGACGACTTTCTTTGCCGCAGGATTGAAAGTATAGAACGAGGCGATGAACTCGAGGGAATCGTCCACTTTTATGTCTTGCAGGTCGGCGGTCGGGAGGGTGGTTGCATTTATAAAAGCTCCGACAGAACGAAAGAAAAAATCGCGGCGAGTCTAGTTTCAAGCTTCAGAGACGATGGACCGTATCTGGAAAAACAAATCATATTATTGGATTTGGTGCGACTTGGGGAGTTAACAGGAAAAGGAAATTTCGGTCCAAGCGACCTTGCCGCAGACCTACCAAAGGCAGGTGAGTCGTGGAGCAGCTGGGATCGCGAGGGTTGGGAAAATGAGGCACTTCCCATCGCGCGTTCAAAGTACGTCGAATGGTGGAATTTGAATCTTAGTTGGGAAGAAAGAAAAATGATTGATCCGCTTAAGGGCACAATCGCAAGAGTTGCATATTGTTGTTGATTTAGAGACCTTGTTCTAAAATAGCGTACACGAAGAAAACAGGAGTAAACGCATATGATGGGCGGAAGATCTTGGGACGATTGGATCGAAGAATATGCCGAGGGGCACCAGCATCCGATAAACCGGTTGGCGCACAGCATCGGCATTCCGATGATCGCGGTCGCGCTTTTGCTGATCCCTGCATGCTTTTTGGTTGCGGGATTATGGCGGATTTCGCTTGGGCTTTTTGTGGGCGGGTGGATACTCCAATTCATCGGGCATTATTTCGAGGGCAAGCCGCCGGAGTTTTTTAAGGATTACAGGTTTTTGTTTGTCGGCCTGCGATGGTGGTTTAAAAAGGTTTTGGGCGTGAAGAGCTAACTTCTTCGGAATAACTGATAGCTAATAACTGATAGCGGCTCCCGCTTTTCATTTTGGATCCTCAATACATTTTAGCTTTGGACATCGGCACGTCGAGCGTGCGCGCCGCGTTGTATGACGACGCGGGCAATGTGCTGCCGCGGACGATGGTAAAGAATGAGCGCACCCTGACTGCGACTGAAGATGGTGGTGCGGAGATCGATGCTGACGAGGCGTTTGACCAGGTTGTCGCGGCCGTCGATGAGGTTTTGCGGAAGGCGGACAAGATCAAGGGTGAGATCCGTCATGTCGCGGCAAGTTCGTTTTGGCACAGCCTTGTCGGCATCGATGCTAAAGGTAGGCCGACGACGAAGGTTTACGGCTGGGCCGATACGCGGAGCTGCGATCATGTCGCCACACTAAGGAAAAAATTTAACGAAACGCAGGTTCATAACCGGACAGGTGCGAGATTTCATTCCAGCTTTTGGCCGGCCAAGCTTTTGTGGCTGCGGAATGAATTTCCTGGTATATGGAAAAAAACGGCAATGTGGCTGTCGTTGAGCGATCTAATAGCATTGCGTCTTTTCGGCGAGGCGGCAACGGGCGTTTCGATGGCGTCGGCGACCGGTATTTTCGATATTAGAACTTGTGGCTGGGACACGGAACTATTGCGATTCCTGAAAATTAAACCCGCTAATTTGCCGGAAATTGTTTCGGACGACGCCCAGACTTTGCAATTAAATTCAAAGTTCGTAAAACGCTGGCCGCGACTGAAATCCTCCTTATGGCTGTCAGCAATCGGCGACGGCGCTGCGAATAATATCGGTGCAGGCTGCGTCACAAAAACCAAGGCGGCGTTGATGATCGGCACATCCGGTGCTATGCGGGTTGCTTACAAAGGTTCTCCGCCAGACAAAATACCAAACGGCTTGTGGTGTTACCGGATTGACCGCAGACATGTGATCATAGGCGGTGCCTTGAGCGATGGCGGCGGGCTTTACCGCTGGCTCAAAGACAATTTGCGGCTACTTGCCGACGACAACAAGACTGAGGCTGAGATCGCAAAACGCGAACCTGACGCTCACGGCCTCGTGTTCCTGCCATTTCTCGCCGGCGAGCGGAGCACCGGGTATCATGAAGCCGCGACCGGCTCGATAATTGGATTGCGGACAGCGACCGATACAGTCGACATTGTCCAGGCAGCACTCGAATCCGTAGCATACCGGTTCGCCGAGATATTCGATCAGCTAAATAATGTTTGCCCTATTCGAGAGATCGTCGCCTCGGGCGGAGCACTGCGCGAATCCCCCGTATGGACACAGATAATTGCCGACGTTCTCGGCCGCAACATGTCGCTCCCCGACACCCGCGAAGCATCTTCACGCGGCGCCGTTTTGCTTGCACTCGCAACAATTGGCAAAATAGAGAATATCGAAACTCTCTCGACGCCAAAAGGTAACCACTTTGCTTCAGATAAAACGAGGCATAGTGTTTATCTAAAGGCTCGAAAACCAAGCGGTGACGCGTATATAAAAATTCTCGGTTAACTAAAAACTCCTCATGACTACAGCAACCAAATTAAAAAAATCAGCAAATATCGACCAGCTTTGTATCAACACGATCCGCACGCTTTCGCTTGATGCGGTGCAGAAGGCGAATTCCGGGCATCCGGGGCTACCGCTTGGAATGGCACCGGCGGCGTATGTGCTCTGGACCAAATTCTTAAGGCACAATCCGAAAAATCCGAAGTGGTTCAACCGCGACCGGTTTTTGTTGAGCGCAGGGCACGGGTCGATGCTGATTTATAGCTTGCTGCATCTAACGGGTTACGACTTGCCGCTAGATCAACTCAAGCGTTTTCGCCAGCTTCATTCCAAAACACCGGGGCACCCGGAGAATATTTTGACGCCGGGTGTCGAGATTACGACCGGGCCGCTTGGGCAGGGTTTTGCGAACGGCGTCGGGATGGGAATCGCTCAGAAACATCTTGAGGCGATGTTCAATAAAAAGGGATTTCCTGTCGTCGATCATTTTATTTACTGCATCTGCTCGGACGGCGATTTGATGGAAGGCGTGAGCTATGAGGCGTCGTCATTGGCGGGGCATCTAAAGCTCGACAACCTGATCTATCTGTACGACGACAATGAGATCACCATCGATGGTTCAACAGAACTCGCCTTTACCGAGGATAGGACAAAGCGGTTTGAGGCGGCTGGCTGGCACGTATCCGAGGTGGCGGACGGCAACGATATTGCGGCGATCGAACGGGCGATAAGGGACGCCCAGAAGATAAAGGACAAGCCGAAACTGATCCGTGTAAAAACGATCATCGGATTTGGAATGCCGAAGCAAGGCACGTCAAAAGCTCATTCAGACGCGCCGGGTTTGGATGCGGTTAAAGAGACGAAACGAAATCTCGGTTGGCCGGAGGACAAACAGTTTTACATTCCTAAAGAGGCGTTGACCCATTTCCGCTCCGCAATCAAAAACGGTGCAAAGCTCGAAAAAGACTGGGAAGCGTCCGTCAAAAAATACGAAAAAGCTTTTCCGGATCTTGGAAAAACTCTTAAGGATACTCGCACGGGACAGCTTGCGGACGGCTGGGAGAAAGAGCTTCCGAGCTTTGTTGACGTGGAGGCAAAGGCGACGCGGGCCTACAGCGGTGAGGTGATCAACGCTATTGCCGCTGCGGTTCCACAGCTTGTAGGTGGCTCGGCGGACCTGAAACCCTCGAACAACACTTATATAAACGCCTCCGGCGATATCCAGCTGGGCAAATACGAGAACCGCAATATCCACTACGGCATCCGCGAACACGCGATGGGCTCGGCGATGAACGGCATGGCGCTGTACGGCAGCGTTATCCCGTTTGGCGGTACGTTCCAGACATTTTCGGATTACATGCGGCCCGCTATCAGGCTTGCGGCACTATCGCATATACAAACGATATTTTTGTTTACCCACGACTCTATCGGCTTGGGCGAAGACGGCCCGACGCATCAATCGGTCGAGCATTTAGCTGCTTTGCGTGCAATCCCCAATCTCGCCGTCATTCGCCCGTGCGACGCCCACGAGACGCGCGAGGCTTGGCGGGCGGCATTGCTGCGAACCAACGGACCCACATCTTTCGCTTTTTCACGCCAAAAGGTCGCGTTGATCGACCGCAAAAAATTCGCCGAGGCCCGCGGCCTGCACAAAGGCGCGTACATTCTTGCCGAAGCTGAAACGGCAGCGGGAAAAGCGGCAATTCCAAAACTTATCCTGATCGCAACCGGCTCCGAAGTCGGCCTCGCAATGGAGGCCCGCGAAAAACTCAACGCCGAAGGCACGCCGACCCGAGTCGTCTCAATGCCCTGCTGGGAATTTTTTGACGAGCAGTCGGTGAAATACAAAGAGTCCATACTGCCAGCAAATGTGAAGGCACGTTTGGCAATCGAGGCCGGTGTTTCCCTCGGCTGGGCAAAGTACGTTGGCGACGCCGGCGACGCGCTAACCGTCGACAAATTCGGCGCGTCTGCTCCGGCGGAAGATGTATTCCGCGATTATGGGTTTACGGTTGACAACGTGATCAAGAAGGCCCGAAAGATACTTTAAAGACCTTGTGGTCAAAGAAAAGCAAAGTCGAATTGTACTTCGCCGCTCCAAAGAATCCAGAGTTCTTCGTTGCATTGGTATTGCCGTTTACCTGTTCTTAATTCTGCTCTTCGCTCTATCTATCATCTTCGCTACGAATGAATATTTCTGGCGCATTGTGCTCGCTTCCCTGTTAGTGGCTTTTCTTCGAGGCTTTTTTACTTGTGTTCGAGAACTTTTCCGCAAGGTTGTGCTTCTGGAAAACTACATCTCATTTACCGGGTGGAGTTTGTTACCTAGGATCTATACTTATGATCAGATTTCCCAGGTCGAAACGGTTGTGATGGATGAAGGTAGGTGGAGCATTGAACCAGAAACCTATGTGAAAGTCACCTTTGAAGACAGCAGAGTCCTAAAGGTTCAAAAGAGTTTGATGAGCGTTCGTGAGTTCAGAAAACATTTAAGCCAGAAGGCGGGAAGAAGATTCCGAAAGCCCACAAAAAAATCAAAATAGCTCAATCATCGACCGTAAACCTGCCCTCGATGCCCAACCTTGATGACCGTAACGATCAAGCGATCATCTTCGATCTCGAAAGTGATCCTACAAACGCCCTGGCGAACCCGATAGCGTTCCTGGCCTGAAAGTTTTTCGCACCCCGGACCGAGAGGGTCGTCGGCCAAAGAATCGATTCGCTCAAGAATTCGAGTTATATCCGCTTTCATGAGCGGTTTGAAGTCTTTGTAAACCGACCGCTTGAACACGATCTCATATTTTGCCATCTGCTTTCAGCTTTGCGAGAAGGGCCTCGTACGAGATGACCGGTTCGGACGCACGCTCTTCGAAAGCGGCCAGGTCTTCCTGGTCTTCTTGCAACGCGGCACGAAGCGAGTCATTTACAATATCGGAGATGGTTCGGTTTGTATAGACCGATTTAAGCCTAACGGCTTGGTGAAGTTCAGGCTCGAGATAGACCGTTGCTCTTTTATGCTGTACTTTCATAACGATAAAATAGCATAAAAACGTTAAATTACTAAAACGTTGTAACGTCCTGCTGACAATAGCGTTTCGTCGGCTATTTGGATTCTTTCAGTTTACCTTTGACGAACAGGAACTTCGTCTTGCCCTTCCTGCTCGGGCAGCAGGCGGCGTCGTTTTTGGCGTAGCCCATCGTGTCGAGGTTGATCTTGCCGGCCGATATCGATATAAGATCAACGTTTCGGTTCAGCTTTCCTCCGGCGACTGTGTTCGCGGCGTATTGAAAGGTCTTCCCTCTGCCGAGAAAAACCGCCAGATATTGAGCATAGCTATTACCGCCCCCGAAGCCTTCGAGCGAGTAGAGCACGACGAGATCGACCTTGCCGTCGCCATTAACATCGCCGCGCAAGACCTTGCGGGCATCCTCATATTCTTCTGCACCGGCTTTTTTTGCCTGGCGTGAAATGAAGCTTTTTACGATCGCGTTTTCGCCAATTTGCGAAAGCACAGACGGGGCAGCGGCGATGGACGACATGATGACTAAGGACGGGATGAGGGCGATTTTGGCAACAGTTCTCAGATCCATAATTTGGTTTCTCCGGGGCGTTCAGGTTTATTCAATGCTTGCAAAAAGTTGACGCGTTGCTTTGCGTAATTTGCTGACGACATCCTTTTCCGGTGAGGTGTTCGTCGGGTATACGACATTTGTGTTGAAAACGATAATGGACGCGGTCCGCTTTTTCGGTTCGAAATCAATGTAGCTAATAAAGCCGTTCTGATCGCCGCCGTGGCCGAGATGCTGTGTGTTAACACGGCTATCCAGAAAGAAAATCAGACCGATGTCAGTGGTGAAATCCGCATTTCCATTTGCATCGACCTCGGCCTTTATTTGCGGCTGCCACATTTCTTCGAGCGATGAGCGTTTCAGCACGCCATCGTAAACCACTTGATTTTTCTGATCACCAATCAGAAAATTCAGATATTTGATCATGTCGGTCAACGGCGAATTCAGGCCGCTGTTTGAAACGGTGATGCCGGTGTTTACGTCAAAACGGCCTTCAGTACGCTTGCCGTTTTCGATGTAGTAGGAATGCGAGCGGTATTTGAGCAGATGATACGGCGTCGCGTCAAAATAGCTGCGGTACATTTCAAGCGGTTTGAAGATGTTCTTGTCGATATAAACCTCGTAGTCGTCACCGCTAAGTTTTTCTATGATCTTGCCAAGAAAGATTATGCCGGGGTTCGAGTAGCTGAATTTACTACCGGGTTTGAAAAGTATTTCGGTAAACGGGAACATCGCGACAAGCTGCGCGTATTCGGTCGGCTCGAACGGTTCCCAATCCTTTCCGGCATCCCACGGCCAGGTCGGATTCCGAAATCCGGCGGAGTGCGTCATTAAGTGCCGGATAGTGATGTAGTCCATCGAGCCGAATTTGTTATGAACCGCGCGAAGCTCTGGCAGGTATTTTGTCACAGGATCGTCAAGTTTTAGCAAGCCTCGATCGCGAAGCTGCATTATCGCGATGCCGGTGAAAGGCTTTGTGTTCGACGCCCAATGATAGATCGTATCCGCATCGACGGGCTCCTTTTTTTTGAGGTTGGCGGAGCCGTAATATTTTTCATCAATCACTTTGCTGTCCTTTAAAAACAGGAAAGTGCTGCCGACAATATCAGCGTCCTTCAATTCCTTTTCATAAATTGCATTAAAGGTTGTGAAAGCTTCCGGTAATTTAGAGGTTTGTGCGCTCATTGTAATTACATTTAACAGGATCACGATCAAAAGGAGATATGACGAACGGCGGTGACGCATTGGCAACTCCTGGCTTGAAATCGAAAAGACTTCAAGATAATAATTAGCCGCTGTATGATCTGCAAGCCTATGACGTGGTTTCACCTGATTTATCTTTCGCTTGCGAGAATCGGAATGCACTTGATTGGCGGGGTATCAAGCCAGAACACGACCTGTAGGGAGTGTGTGCCCTTATAACGCCTTGAGAACACACTCGCTACCGCTCGTGTTTCCGCCTGTTATACAATGAGATAATGAGCCTTTACGAAAGTTTGTCTGAAACTCAACAATTTGCCTGCCGCGTGATCGCCGATCATGCGCGGTCGACGGCGTTTGCGATTGCCGACGGCATCCTGCCGGGCAACGAAGGCCGCAATTATGTGCTGCGAAAGATAATGCGCCGGGCGATATACCACGGCCGCGAGCACATGGGCTACACCGACCCGTTTTTCTTTAAGGTCTGCGATTTTGTCGTCGAGCAAATGCGCGAGGCTTACCCAGAGCTTGAGGTGCAGAGGGAATTTATCGGGAAGATGGTGCGGTTGGAGGAGGAGCGGTTTGGTGCGACGATGACGGTTGGCCTTGGAAAACTTGAATCACTTTTCGCAGGCAAGTCAGCGACTGCGTTACAGACTCTCACTAGACAGCAATATCTCGCGGCTATTTCAGGCGGAGCTGACATACCCGGCCAATACGAAGATGAGATCATCCGAATTCGCGAGGAAAGATTGAAATTGCAGAACGTGAACTGGAATAAGGCTTATGCTCAACTAGCTTTCGAAAATAAAATTGCTCCTACCTTGATAGTCGGTATTGTGCAAGAAAAGTTTCCGGCCGATCCCTTCAATATTCAGTCTTTCGCTTTGGAACTCGCACAGTTCGTAAGATTTTCGGAGATTGAAGCCGAGCGGAGTATTGTGAGTTTATTTGACACTGGGCAATATCCAGAATTTTTCCATGAACTTGATAGTTATTACGAGGACGTAAATGTCTTCAAGCCGTTTGCCCAGCTTTACGACACCTACGGCACGCCGCGCGATCTGACACGCGTCTTCCTCCAAGAAAAAGGCATCGAGTTTGGCGAAGAAGAATATAACGATCGGTTTGATGCGGCGTTACATGCCCTACAGCAACAATCCGACGTTGGGCATACGACGCGGAAGTCGCAGGTATCGCCAGTGTATTCTTCGGTTTTGGAAAAGGTCGGATCGAATAAATTTCATGGTTATGACGCGACGCAATTTGGCGATGCGAAGGTACTGTTTATTCTCGACGGCGAGACCTCTTTGGATGCATTGAACGAAGGACAGCAAGGAAGCGTCATTTTGGATCAGACGCCTTTTTATGCGGAAGCGGGCGGACAGGTCGGGGATACGGGGTTTTTATCGAATGCTCTGATATGCCGGCCTTCTACCACCCCGTCAGCCGAAGCGGCTGCCACCCCTCCTAATCAAGGAGGGGAGTTTCGCGCGACCGTTGCCGACACATATTCGCCGGTCGCAGGGTTGATCATTCATAAGGTTACGGTCGATATGGGATCGATCAAAGTTGGCGATAAAGTCACCGCAACCGTTGATGTCCAAAAACGCGATGCGACGCGGCGGAATCATACGGCGACGCATCTGGTTCATGCGGCTTTGCGGGAGGTTTTGGGGACGCATGTGAAGCAGGCCGGCTCCGTGGTTGCTCCGAATTATCTGCGATTTGATTTTACGCATTATCAGCCGATGACGGATGCGGAGATCACGGAGGTCGAAGATCTGGTCAATCGGTATATTCTGGAAAATCACCCGGTCACGACGAATGTAGTGGGTATCGAAGAGGCGATGCATGGCGGGGCGATGGCTTTATTTGGCGAGAAATATGGTGCGGATGTGCGTGTGCTGAGCGTTGGCGACGGCGTCTTTTCGAAGGAACTTTGCGGCGGAACACATGTGAAGGCGACGGGCGATATCGGGAGTTTTAAGATCACTTCGGACGAGGCTATCGCATCGGGCGTTCGGCGGATCAGGGCAATTACCGGTTTTGACGCCTTTGAGCGATTTCGTGATGACGAACGACTGATCGACCGCTCGCTAGGTGCGTTGAAAACGCAGCGTGACAATTTGCCGAGTGCAATTGAAAAGCTGCAGGACGAGCTGAAGCGGACTCGTAAAGAGAATGATGAGCTTAAATTGAAAATTGCAACCGGAACAATCGGCGAAGCGTCTCCTAATGGAGACGAGGCAAAGGACGTCGCCGGAATTAAGGTACTCGGCAAGATCGTTGAAGGGCTCGATGCGAACGGGACGCGGCAGCTTTCGGATACGCTGCTTTCGCGGATGAAATCCGGCGTTGTCGTGCTTGGCCGAAAAGATGAAGGAAAGGTCAGCATCATCGTCCGCGTTTCAGGCGATCTGACGGACAGAATAAAGGCCGGGAACGTGATCAAAGAGATCGTTCCGATTGTCGGAGGGAAAGGCGGCGGCAAGCCCGATATGGCCGAGGGCGGCGGCAGCGAACCGGACAAGCTAGCCGAGGCCATCGATGCCAGCTACAGTGCGATAGAGAAGATGCTTGCCTAACGAGTTGCGGTAGTTGTCAGTTTGAGATTTTTTCGTGTTGATTCGTGTAAATTCGTGGTTCCAGTCTTTTTTAATTTGTAAGAAGGAACCACGAAACAACACGAAAAGACATGAAACAAAAGCAAAGAGCGGAAAAACAGCTAATTTCAAAACTTACCCATTACCGAATTTCTTATCGGTTTTTACACGCAAACGCGCGGACGCAGTCCATTAAACGCTCGACTTCATTGTTAGTCGTGTAAACCGAACAGCCGACACGCACCAATCCTTGGTCCGATACACCTAATCTTTCTACCACGGTCGCGGCGTAAAAATCGCCGTGCGAAGCGAATATGCCTTTTTCGACGAGCGCCTTGCTTACGTCGCCTGACGGGTGGTCGCCGACGGTGAACGAAACGAGCGATGTGCGTTCAGCATCTAGGCCGGGGCCGTAAACGCGAACACCGTCTATCGCCGACAGTCCATTCCACAATGCCCCGGTCAATTCTCTATCGTGAGTGTGCATTTCAGCGAAGGCATTTGCGAGACTTTCGCGTCGCGAAGCACCTTTACCGAGCGAGGCAATAAAATCTACCGCAGCTCCGGCGCCGACTATCGATTCGTGGCTTTGTGTGCCGGTCTCGGCGCGGTCGGGCGAATTATCCGGTGCAGGCCGAAGTTTCGGGAAGTCGATCGTTTCGAGAAGTTCTTTTCGTCCGTATAGTATGCCGATGTGCGGGCCGTAGAATTTGTAGGCCGAACAGGCGAGGAAGTCGCAGCCTATTGTTTTTACGTCGATCAGATTATGCGGTGCAAAATGGACGGCATCGACAAAGCTTGATGCTCCTGCTTCGCGGGCCAGTTTGCAGACGGCGGTTATGTCATTGATCGTGCCGATGGCGTTCGACGCGGCTCCGATGGCGACAAGTTTTGTGTTCTCGTTTAATAGTGCGGGCAATTCGTCTAATTCAAGCTGACCGGTTTCGATATCCATCGGCAGAACGCGGATTTTTACGTCGCGATCGGTTTCAAGTGAGCGCCACGTATCAACATTTGCGTGATGATCCAACTCAGTGATGACGATCTCGTCGCCCTCGCTGAACTGCCGGCCAAGTGAGCGGGCAAGGTGAAACGTGAGCGAGGACATATTCTGGCCGAAGACGATCTCATCCGGCGAAGCGTTCAGAAAATCGGCAAATGCAACCCGTGCATCCTCGATCATTTGGTCGGTCTCGTCGCTCGTCGGGTAGCCCCAATGCGTGTTTGCGTTATGGTTGTAAAGATAATCGTTCATCGCCTCGACGACCGAACGCGGAACCTGGGTCCCACCAGGGCCGTCAAAATAGGCGACCGGATAGCCGTTGTGGATGCGTGCCAGAGCCGGGAATTGTGAGCGAATATATTCGATCGAGATGGTTTTATCGGTTTGAGGGTGCATAAGAAAATCGGGTAAAGGAATTTAGAAACACTTTACCCGAAACGAGAGATACGAGAAAGCGGTCGTGGGTAAGTTTGAAATCTGGGACGTCGCGCACTTCGAATTTTTTTTCCAGCGGTTTGGCCTAGCCACGTCCGTTTACGGCGTGGCTATTATGTTCAAAACTGACCCACTACCGAGAAAGCTCGCAGAGCGCCGACTGGATTACATGCGTCCCGCTTTGCACTCCAGTCCGATCACGCAGAGGCGGATAGTGGTTTACAACTTGTCGCCGGAGTGTTCGATTCGTGGATCTCGGTCTCGATCTCGCTTTCGTCCACGCGTTTTGCTTTTTTATTTGCCGTGATCAAGGCGACCGACACTACCACAATAGAAGCGCCGATCAGCATCTGCGCGGTCAGTGATTCGCCCGCGATACTCCAACCCAGAAATACCGCGATGACAGGATTTACGTAGGCATATGTTGCCACCATCGACGGCTGAGCGTTTTTCAGGAGCCAGCTATAGGCCGTATAGCCAATAAGGGAACCGAAGATCATTAGATAGAAAAGCGCGAAAACCGAGTTGGACGAAACCGCCGACGGGTCAAATGCCGACCATTCTCCGCGTACAAGTCCGACGATAAAAAGTGAAACGCTGCCTGACATCATCTGCATTCCGGCGGTCATGATCGATGATTTCGGAACCGGTGAGCGAAGGCCGTATATCGAACCCGTCGCCCAGCAAAACGCTCCGCCGATGACGGCGAGTATACCGATCCATTGCCCCGAATCGCCGGACGAAGCGGCTGCCGTCGAACGCCCGCTGATCAATAACCAAACTCCGGCAAAGCCAATTAACAAGCCGAGGGCAACTTTCCAATTTGGCCGTCCACTCTTTAGCCACAACCAGCTTAAAATGACAATCCAAAGCGGTTCGGTTGCAACCAGAAGTGCGGCCATGCTTGATGAAATGTAATGCTGAGCGAGCACTACGCCGCCGTTACCGCCGAGCAGCAGCAGAGTGCCGACGATAAAACTGGTTCGCCAATGCACCGCTTTCGGCTTTTCATAATCTTTAGAAAATCTTGCCCACAGATAGAGCAGCGTACCGGCAAACGCAAACCGGCTTCCGGCCATGAGAAACGGCGGGAGCGTCTGCATCGCGTATTTGATCGCCAGATACGTCGAACCCCAAAAAATATAGACCGCCGCAAATGCCGCTAACAGTACGATCAAATTACGCTTGTTGTCTGCCCTTGTCTGTTCCATTTCCCAAAACTCCCTGATCTTATTTCTTCTTGCCGCGTCCTTTTTGTGAAGCAGAGTTTGTGCAGCGATTCAACGGCAAAGCGGTCGTTTCCTTAACAGTGTGTAAAACTACCGTTGTCCGCGTTGAGGTGACCGTCGGGATCGCCTTCAGCTTTTCACGCAATAGGACAGCGAGGTCTTCCGGATCTTCGGCACGTACTTTCAGCAAATATGAATCTTCCCCGGCCACGTCATGAACCTCCAAAACCTGCGGTATCTCCGCCAAAAGTGAATCCGTGCCGTCGCCGCACTCGTTTGTTTGCACAAAGACGAACGCGATGAGGCCGAACCCGACTTGTTTCGGGTCGAGACTGGCGGTAAAGCCGCGAATAACGCCGCGATCTTCGAGCTTCCGCACGCGTTCCAAAACAGCGGACGGTGCCAGATTGACCTGACGCGCTATTTCGGCATTTGATATGCGGGCATCCTTCTGAAGAAAGTTTAATATTTGGGTGTCGATTTCGTCAATCATTCGTCACTATTCCTAATTATCAGAATAAACACAGGTAATTTGTATGTCAAGCGATATTATCGTCGGTAGTGAAAAAGATCTTGCACCGATTGTCCGGTGTTTTGGTATTCAAAACGCCGGACATTTAGTTTATTCTTTTAGGACAATGAGCGCAGTCATAAAAACCGGGACGACAACAGATGAGGTCATTTCATATAACCCCGCCACGGGCGAAGAGGTCGGGCGCGTGCCCAACATGTCTGCCGACAAGGTAAACGACGCCGTACAAAGGTCGCGTGCGGCATTTTCTGAGTGGCGAAAAACGGCGTTTGCCGAGCGAGCACCACTTATCATGCGTGCTCGTGAAGTGATTCTGGCCGATATCGACGGCATTGCTAAATTGATCTCGACCGAATCGGGCAAGCCGTTTGGCGAGGCAATCGCAATGGAAATCGCACCGGTACTCGACCTGATGCAGTATTTCGCCCGGAATGCGGAGAAAATGCTGCGGCCTTCGAAGATCGGGATCGGGCTGTATTCGCTGATGGGGCGTTCGTCAAAGATCGTCTATCATCCGCTCGGTGTCATTGGTATTATTCCGGCATGGAATTATCCGTTTTCGATTCCGCTCGGCGAGGCCGTAATGGCACTAATGGCAGGAAATACAGTTGTCATTAAACCTTCGGATTTGACGCCGATGGTTGGTTTGAAAATCGGCGAGATATTTGAAAAGGCCGGTTTTCCGCAAGACGCGGTTCAGATAATTTCGGGAGCGGGCGAAACAGGGGCCGCATTGGTCGAAGCGGCGCCCGACAAGATAATGTTTACCGGCTCGGTCGCGACGGGTAAGAAAATTGCAGCCGCGGCGGCTAAAAATCTCACATCGGTGGTGCTGGAGCTTGGCGGTAAAGACCCGATGATCGTGTTTGAGGACGCAAATCTTGAGCTTGCGGCAAGTGCAGCGGTTTGGGGAGCGTTTTGCAACGCCGGGCAATCCTGCTCGTCGGTCGAGCGGCTTTATGTGCAGGAATCCGTCGCGGACAAATTAACAAAACTGATCGTCGAAAAAACACGTGAACTGAAACAAGGCCCCGGCGACAGTGAAGACGTTTCGATCGGTGCAATGTCTTCGGAGAGGCAGATAAAGATCGTCGAAGACCACGTGAACGCTTTCCGCGAAGAAGGAGCGAATATCGAGACGGGCGGAAGACGGAGCGGGGACACTCCTGTCCCCACGGACGCCGCAGCGGCATCCGAACCGTCGTCAGGCGAAGACGAGGCTGCTGAAAAACACAGTCTTGAGGACAAGAGTGTCCTCGCTCCGCTGTTTTACCAACCCACGGTCATCACCGGAGCGACAAATAACATGCGTGCCATGCAGGAAGAGACCTTCGGCCCTACGTTACCGATAGCAACATTTAAGACGGAAGAAGAAGCCATCGCTCTCGCAAACGATTCCGAATTCGGTCTTACAGCAAGCGTCTGGACCCGCGATTACGCCAAGGGCAACCGCGTCGCCGCACAGATCGAAGCCGGCTCCGTCTGCGTCAACGAAGTCCTCTACACCCACGGCATTGGCCAAACCCCCTGGGGGGGCTTCAAAAACAGCGGCCGCGGCCGCACCCACGGACGCGAAGGCCTAATGGAACTCGTCCAGCCGCAACACATCCACGTCAACCGCGTTGCCATCCTGCCCGATGCCTGGTGGATGCCGTATACGCCAACAGCCGTCGAGACGTTTCGCGGCCTTGCAACGAAATTTGCATCCGGCTCGCTGCTGAAAACGGCCGGACTACTGCCGCAATTATGGAAGCGTATAAGTGAATTGATGAGAAACTCCAAAAAGTAGTTATTTGAGTCAGGAAATAGAAGTCCTTGTTGATAGGACTAGCGAGAGGTGGAATTCAAATCGCGGCAAAGCGTTGAAGGGGCGACACCGAGTTTAAGAGCAAGTTCGCGGCCGCTAATGTGGTTCGGTTCGAGATAGACCGCAGTGATAAATTCGCCGGGATAAGGTGGATTGTGCATTGCCATTAGTGATAATCCTATTAGTCAAAGACGATCACAACTGATTATACACTGTGGCTCCAGTGCGCAATAACACAGTAATGTCTCAATTCTGTGGTGTGGGCATTCTGCAGAAGTCCCGCGAGCAAGCGCGAGATAATCAATGGGTGTAATATTTAACGTCCGTATTACGCCCTCGCTAACGGTCCGGCTTCTGCATTTTTAATTTCTGATTGAGACAAATGTCTGTTGAGGTTATATTGGCTAGAGGTAAGAAAACTTGATCAGGTGAGAAGTTATCACTCAAGCCGATGATCGGTCGGCATAGTTCACTTTTGGACACGACAAAATAATATGAAAATCGATCGACGTTCGTTTTTGGCCGCATCGACATCGGCTCTTTTATTAGGGAAGGCAGCACAGCCGGCAAAGGCTCAGACCGCACGTGTTTCGAAACCGGCAAATCCATTTTCCGTTGCCGGCCGTGAAGCGACGGTTTTCACGACGGCGAAGGACAGCGAGCTCAGGCTGGCAAAGACGGGAACGCTGGCTTTCAAGCCGTCTGCCCAACCGCTTGAAACTCAGACCTGCATTTTTGTCGATCCGGTAAGGACGTTTCAGACATTTTTAGGGATCGGAGGCGCGATAACCGATGCGTCGGCCGAAACTTTTTTCAAGCTGCCCAAACAGAGACAAGCAGAGATCGTGAAGGCCTATTTCGACCCGAAAGACGGTATCGGATACACCTTGGCTCGGACAAATATTCATAGCTGCGATTTTTCGAGCGCCAGCTACACCTACGTCACCGAGGGCGATAAGGAGCTAAAATCTTTCAGCGTCGAACACGACCAGCAGTTTCGAATTCCTTTGATAAAGCAGGCAATGGCCGCGGCCGGTGGAAGGTTGGATCTTTACGCTAGCCCGTGGAGCCCGCCGGCGTTTATGAAGGACAATAACAACATGCTCCGCGGCGGCAAACTGAAGCCCGAATATTTTGCGGCCTGGGCCAAGTATTTCACGAAGTTCATCAAGGCTTACGCGAGCGAAGGAGTTCCGGTTTGGGGCGTCACGGTCCAAAATGAACCAATGGCTACGCAGACCTGGGAATCATGCATTTTCACGGCTGAGGCCGAGCGCGATTTTCTTAAAAATCACCTCGGACCGGAACTGAAGCGTGCCGGTCTTGCGGACAAAAAGATAATCGTGTGGGACCACAACCGCGATTTGATCTATCAACGCGTGAGTACAATACTCAGCGATCCCGAGGCGGCGAAATTCGTATGGGGCATCGGCTACCATTGGTACGAACCGTGGAGCGGCGGCGAGATGATGTTCGACAATGTACGGCTGGTTCACGAAGCGTATCCCGACAAACATTTGCTCTTTACCGAAGGCTGTGCCGATTCCTACAACCCGGCGAAGCTTCAGGAATGGACGCTCGGGGAGCGTTACGGCGATTCGATGATCCACGATTTTAATAACGGCACGGTCGGTTGGACCGATTGGAACATATTGCTGGACGAAACCGGCGGGCCGAACCACGTCGGTAATTTCTGTTTTGCTCCGGTTCATGCGAATACGAAAAGCGGCGAGGTTACCTATGTAAATTCGTACTACTACATCGGCCATTTTTCTAAATTCATCCGCCCCGGTGCAAAACGAATAGCAAGCTCGCCGAGCAGAAGCTCGCTAATATCGACCGCGTTTATCAACCCGGATGGAAAGATATCGGTGGTCGTGATGAACAAAGGCGAAAAGAAAGTGGACTATCTTTTATGGCTGGCCGGCAATGCCGCGGAAGTGACGTGCCCACCACGCTCTATACAAACGTTGGTGATTTGAATAGCAGAATCCTTGGATGTAAAGAGCAAGAGCCGACGCACAACTTCCCTATTGAAACTCGCTTTAAATCGATGCTGCAAACTCTCGCAATATCAAACTACAGATCGATACTTGATCTTGTTGTTCCGCTTGGGCGGCTGACGTTGCGAAAAAAGACGGCGTATTTCATCTGGACTGATTACATTCCTAACGAGCGTCAGCCGCCAATCAAACACCTTTGATCCACATCGGGCTGGGAGATATTACTTCAGGCGGCCCAGCCAGCAACGGCTCGACCTCTTTCAAGTATGCCGCGCAACTGTCAGTTTTTAGAAAATCCCGTGAATACTTTAAATCGGCGTATTGCTGAAAGGCGCAGATCGAATCTGCATCATCATTATCAAAACAGTAGAAATAGCCTCATGGCCCGGATTGTTTGCGATCGCGGGCCGAATATGGCGCTCCCAGACCGAGCGAACCTCATCGCGTTTACCCGGTTGAGTCTTGTGCCTGATAAAGAGGGCGAATTTTGTCATATGATCTCTAATGGTTAATTCGTCCTTCGGTGGATGTTTTCCCGTAGAAACTCATTTCGACAATCGAAGCGAAAAATTAAAAGTCATCAATTGTCGACACGTTCCTTTTCATCATTAATTGAAATAATGTTTTGCAGTGTCTCAAAAACATACACTTATAAATAATCAAACAGAGTTACAGCAAACCTTATGCCAGAATGGCAAAAGGAACGTATGACAAGAAGGCCGCTTTTTCATCTTTCGCGTCCAATGGCGTGTCGGGTAGAAGTGGTTATTTTTTTTTCACTTTGTCTTTTCTGACGTTCAGCTCACACTGTTGAATACTGGTCAACGATTCGCCGCCGCCTGGGCAGAAAATCGTGGATCTCCAAATTTCAAAATCTACCAATTTAAGAGTAAGTGCTCTTCGACCACCGGAGGAAAAACTATGTCCTTTAATTATTGCGATCGACGAACTTCTTTTTGTCGAACAAGGTTGATCGGTACCGTTATTTCGCTTGGCCTGCTGGCGCTGGTCCTGGTTGCGACGCCGATCATCTCTCAGGCCCAGGCGGCTACCGTCAACGACGGCCAGGGTAAGGAGTGGATGCAGCTGCCTCCGACGGCGGGGTTGAGCTGGAACGCGACGGCTCAAGCCTGTCCGCAGGACGGCGTGACGGCGTGTGCGGGTTCCGTTGCGGGAAGAAACGTAAATGATTGGGTGTGGGCCACGGATTCCCAGGTGCTGCAGCTCTTTAGCTACTTCGAGCCGGCTATGTTGACTAATCGTTCCGTGTCAGGATTCCAATATTTCTTTACCGGTCAGACGTTTTTGTCCGCGTTTCAACCGACATTCTCTTTTTGCAGCACGTATCAATGCGGGGCCTATGGAGCCGGGTGGACGGCAAGCAAGGATGCTGCCGGCCTACCGATTTTCGGAGCGGTTAGTTGGGGCAATACTCCCGTTTCAATTTCGGGCAGCTTTGGCGTCGGTCCTGCCGCGAGTGCGGATGAGGCGCTAAACGAACGCGGCGTCTGGCTATGGCGTGCCACGGGTCCCGGAATCTTTGCGTATGACGATGCAGGTTATGTGGCATCGCCTAACGGCGGTGTTGCGGTCGCGAATGTACTGGCTAACGATTGGATAGCGGGTGCCCCTGCAACAAACGCAAATGTCACGATGTCGCAAATCTCGTCCACCTCCGCAGGCGTTTCTCTCAATGTCGTCAGCGGGTCGGTAAATGTGGCGGCCATAACATACGCGGGAACTTATTCCCTGATCTACAGGATATGCGACATCGCCAACGCATCAAGCTGCGATGACGCAAGGGTGACGGTCGTTGTCAATCCGTATGTGGTCGGTGCGGTGAACGATTCGGGCTGGGCATCGCCATCGACCGGCGGTACTGCCGTCGCGAACGTCCTCGCGAACGATACGCTTAGCGGAGCGCGTGCGACCCTTGCAAATGTGAGCTTGTCGTCCGTATCAGTGACACCGGCCAATGCGGGAGTCACGCTCAATCTTGCCGATGGCTCGGTCAATGTGGCCGCCGGAATTACGTTCGGCACCTACGCGGTGGTTTATCAGATCTGCGACAACACCAATCTTGCCAATTGCGATCAGGCTACGGCATCGGTCGTGGTACGGAACTATGTGATCGATGCAGTGGACGATTCGGTGCGGGCTTCTTCCAAAACGGGCGGGATTGTGATTGCGAGCGTCCTCGCGAACGACACGTTTAATGGCGTACGTGCAACGACGGCGACCGTTCGGCTGTCACAGGCGTCGCCGCCGATTCCTGGCATCTCGCTTAACCTCTCGAACGGCGCGGTTTCGGTGGTTCCGAAAACAGCTTCCGGAGTTTACACTCTGGTTTACAGAATCTGCGAGATCACGAGCCTTGCTAACTGTGACACTGCAACGGTAACGTTCGATCTCAGCGGGCGCAGCCGCTAGGGCGTCTCATGCATCATCGCGGTAAAAATGGGCTGTACGAAAAGTTGGGAGTCGTGAAAATTTTAATATTTCTTGAACGCGGATGAGGCGGATTGAGCGGATTTTTATAAATACCCCGTCTCTATCCGTCTCATACGTTCAATAA
>JAYSON010000357.1:0-12947 GCA_043722725.1 Chloracidobacterium sp. | reverse complement strand
CCTTCAGTTGTTGCGTTTACAAAGGACGGAAACCGCTTGGTAGGACAGGTTGCAAAACGCCAGGCTGTGACGAACCCGGAAAATACGCTTTATTCGATAAAGCGCTTCATGGGGCGTAAGTTCGACGAGGTTCAGGCTGAAACCAAGCAGGTACCGTACCAGGTGGAAAAGGCCTCGAACGGCGATGTTCGCATCAGCGTGGACGGAAAGCAATATAATCCGCCCGAGATCGCGGCAATGGTGCTTCAAAAACTGAAGCAGTCAGCCGAAGATTATCTCGGAGCTAAAGTAGAAAAGGCTGTAATTACTGTTCCGGCGTATTTTAACGACGCCCAACGGCAGGCAACAAAGGATGCCGGCAAAGTCGCGGGCCTTGAAGTTCTGCGTATCGTCAATGAGCCGACAGCGGCGGCGTTGGCTTACGGCCTTGATAAGAAAAAGGACGAAGTTATCGCGGTATTCGATTTCGGCGGCGGCACGTTCGATATCTCGGTTCTCGAGGTTGGCGAAGGCGTTGTTGAGGTAAAATCTACCAATGGCGATACCCATCTCGGCGGCGACGATGTTGATGAGATATTGGTCAGCTGGATCATTGACGAGTTCAAAAAGGACCAGGGAATCGACCTTCATAACGACAAGATGGCGTTGCAGAGATTGAAGGAATCTGCCGAAAAGGCCAAGGTCGAGCTTTCAAGCGCGATGGAAACCGAGATCAATCTGCCGTTCATCACGGCCGATGCGTCGGGCCCTAAGCACCTTGTGATGAAGCTGACGCGTTCGAAATTCGAACAGCTTGTTGAGCCGATCCTCAAGCGCCTTATGCCGCCAGTTGAACAGGCGATCAAGGACGCGGGACTCGAGCCAAAGGACATCGAAGAAATAGTCCTGGTCGGCGGATCGACACGTATCCCGAAAGTCCAGGAAATGGTCAAAAATTTCTTTGGTAAAGAGCCGAATAAATCGGTCAACCCCGACGAAGTCGTAGCTCTCGGTGCGGCAGTCCAGGCTGGTGTTCTCGGCGGCGAGAAGACGGATATTCTACTTCTCGACGTAACGCCTTTGAGCCTCGGAATCGAAACGCTCGGTGGTGTAACGACGCAGATGATTACGCGAAACACGACGATCCCGACACGCAAATCGGAGGTCTTTTCGACCGCGTCGGACAATCAAACGTCGGTCGAGGTCCACGTGCTTCAGGGCGAACGCCCTCTTGCGACTGACAATAAAACGCTAGGCAAGTTTCACTTGGTAGGCATTCCCCCCGCACCGCGCGGCGTTCCGCAGGTCGAAGTGACGTTCGATATCGACGCAAACGGTATCGTCAACGTTTCCGCCAAGGACGTAGGTACGGGCCGCGAGCAGAAGATAACTATCACATCGTCTTCGGGTTTGTCGAAGGAAGAGATCGACAAGATGATGAAGGAAGCCGAATCGCACGCCGGCGAGGACGAGAAAAAGAAGGCCGAGATCGAGGCCCGCAACCGCTTGGACGGGCTTGTTTACAGCGTTGAAAAAACGTTCAACGAAAATAAGGAAAAGGTCGACGCAACTGCCGCCGGTGAGCTCGAAACAGCCATCGCGGAATCGAAAACGGCATTGGCCGGAAGCGATCCGGACGCTATGAACAATGCCTTCGAACGCCTACAGACGGCTTCGCACAAGCTTGCTGAGGTCATCTACAGCCAGACGGCAAACGCGCCTGAGGGCGAAGCTCAGACTTCGGAACAGGCTTCATCGGCAAGTGCGGGTGCGGAAGGCGATGCGGCCTCAGCATCGGCAACCGACGATAACGTAATCGACGCCGAATACGTTGACGTTGAAGATGAAGAGAAGAAATAACCAGTAAACAGTAAGCGGCATGCAGTGGGCGTACGTTCACTGCTGCCGCTTTTCTTTGCAAAACATTTCCCTTTTGAAAGATGGTAAGCCATAAGCTAAACTTCTCAGGGCTCACATCTTGCTGTTCACGCAACAAATGGCAAATAAAGATTATTACAAGATTCTCGGCGTCAAAAAAGACGCTAAGGCGGATGAGATCAAAAAGTCTTATCGTCGTTTGGCGCGTAAGTTTCATCCGGACGTAAATCCGAACGATAAGACGTCCGAGGACAAGTTCAAAGAGGTGCAGGAAGCTTACGACGTGCTTTCGGACGAGAAAAAGCGCAAGGTTTTCGACCGTTTTGGATATTATAACGATAATCTTAGTGCCGATTCACCGTACGGTGCGGGTGCATCGCGCGGTGGCGGCGCGGGAGCTCCGGGTTTCGATTTTTCCGGGTTTGATTTTAGCCAGGGAAGCGCCTCGCCGGGAGCAGGCGGGAGCTCTAGCTTTCGCGACATATTTTCGGATCTATTTGGCGGAAGCGGCGGAGCAGGCGGCGGCGTCCGTGCCGAGCCGGAGCCTCCGCGTGCCATGCCAAAACGTGGCCGCGATATCGAGATCCCGCTGGCGTTGAGCTTCGAAGAGGCGGTTACCGGCCTGACGACCAATATTACCGTCAGTCGCTCCGAGCAGTGCTCGCGGTGCATGGGTGCGGGCGACACCGGCGGCGCGGTCGTCACATGTACGACGTGTAAAGGCACCGGCCAGGTTTTGAGATCCGGCGGGCGGCTGCAGTTTTCCCAGGGCTGTCCCGACTGCGAAGGGACCGGACGTCGGCGACAGCCGTGTTCGCTTTGCAGCGGCAAGGGCGTAACGCCGAAAACGGAGCAGGTAAAGGTAAAGATCCCGGCCGGCGTCGATACAGGTTCGCGTGTGCGGATACCAAAAAAAGGCCATGGCGGCCGACTCGGTGCCGAACCCGGGGATTTGTTTATTTTGACGAATGTGGGCAAGCACAAATTTTTCACCCGCAAGGGCGACAATATCTATGTGACGGTGCCGATCACCGTGCCTGAAGCGGCGCTAGGCGCAAAGATCGAGGTGCCGACGGTCGAGGGCAAGGCTCAGTTGAAGATTCCCTCAGGCACCGAATCCGGGCAAAAGTTTCGTTTGCGCGAACGTGGTTTCCCCAGTTTGAGAAACCCGAAACTCCGCGGTGACCAGTTTATCGAGGTTAAGATATCGTTGCCTCGTGTTATCTCCGAGGAGACAAAGGAATCGTTGCGGCAGTTTGAAAAGCTGAACCCGGAGAATCCTCGGCGTGTCATGGGGTTGGAATGATTTGTCAGAACCCGGAGCGGTAGCGACGGGTCTCCTTTTTCAGCAACCCAAGAGGCCGGTCGCTGTTGCTCACGGTTCTGACCTAAGACAATGAAGAAGCGTGTCAAAACATATACGATCAGTGCTGTTGCGGAGCTTTACGATATCCATCCGCAGACCTTACGGCTCTATGAACGCGAAGGCCTTTTGCAGCCATCGCGCTCTATCGGCAACACGCGCCTTTACGAAGACCGCGATCTTGAACGCCTTGAAATAATTCTTTCTTTAACGCGCGAACTCGGCGTAAATCTGGCCGGTGTCGAGATCATTTTGAACATGCGCGAAAAGATGGACGGGATGCAGCGTGAGTTCGAACGCTTCTTCGAATATCTCAAAAACCACGCCGGCGAGTTTTCGCAGCAGGTGCAGACATTCAATCAAACCGACGCTCTGATCCCGATCTCCCGCTACCGCCGCGTCCAGTACACCCGGGTAGTGTCGGGCGACGAAGAATAGCTTTCAGACAAAATTATTCCTCGTATTTCTTGGTTCATTAATAAATCAAGAAAAAATCGCGCCTGATACGTAAATGACCCGCGATTCAACAGCGACGGCCTTCCTTTACAATCTCGCTCTTACAGGGCAAACTAACTCGTTCTCTTCTCCACGCAATAATACAATTCAGGAGTACGTTAATGAATAACCGTCTTGGAAGGCTCTCGCTTTCTGTCCTTTCGATCTTCTTGTTCGCCTTTAGTGTGTCCGCTCAGGACCTCGACGACGTCACGCTTACCGGCCGCGTCACCGATCCGAACAGCCTCGCTATCGTCGGTGCCACCGTCAAAGCCACTTTGATCGACACCGGAGCCGAACGCACCGTAGTTACCAACGACGAAGGCCGTTTTCGCTTGATCGAATTAAAGCCGGGCCTTTATAAGGTGACGGTTTCCCAAACCGGTTTCGGGACGAAAGAGAGGATCGATCTGCAAACGGTTTCCGGACAAAATTTACAGCTTGATTTCCAGCTTTCTCCGGCGGATGTAAAAGCTGACACTACGGTAACCGTTACCGAAGAAGATGCTCCGGCGGTCGATATTACGCGAACCATCGTCGGCGGCACGATCTCAGAACGCGAGATCGAAGAAATCCCGAACAACTCCCGCAACCCGCTCGATCTTGTCCTGACATTAGGTGGCACATCAGAGGAGCAATTGTCGACTAGCGGTTTGTCGGAGGATCGAAATCAAAACTCGGCGACCGCGCCGCTCGAACAGGGAAATTTCTCGCTATCTGGCGGAACGGCGTACTCGAATAATCTTACGATCGACGGCCTCGACAATAACGACGACCGCTCATCGCGAGACCGTTTTCAGCCTTCGCTAGAATCGATTGCTGAAGTCCAGGTAATTACAAATCAGTTTTCGGCGGAGTATGGACGAGCTTCGGGTGGACGTATTAATCTGCGTACCAGAGCCGGGGGCAATAAATTCCGGGGCCGTGTGTTCATGTTTTTCCGGGACGACAATCTGAATGCGAACTCGTTTTATAACAATACCCGCAAATATACGCCGATTTTTCCGCTCCAATTGCCAGATACTAACCCGCTGTTCAATCGATTGCCTTTGACGGAATACAATCCCGGATTTACGTTCAGCGGACCTGTCTTGTTACCCTGGCTTTATGACGGACACAGCAAAACCTTTTTTTCCGTCGCGTACGAATACAACAATCTTAAGGACACTACCTTAATCAACACGTTTGTACCTGTTGGGTCGAATCCGCGTTATGCGTTACCTGCGGGCAATTCGCCTTGTCCGGTGCCATCGTGTGTTGACGGTAATAGCAGTCCGGCGACGGCAATTGCGTCTTATACCGCCTCTTTTAACACGCCAAGTGTCAACCATATTTTTACCGCTCGGGTCGACCATAAACTCACAACGAACAACGATCTTACCTTTGGCTGGCAGCTCGGCCGCAAGAATAACCGGCGGACATCCGGAACCTCCACAACGCGGCTCGACGATGCGTTACAGGCAAGGAACAGCAACACTGACGCATTTAACTTTACGGACAATCATGTCTTCGGTGCGGAGGCGGTAAATCAGTTTCGGATGCAGTATTCGATCTTTAAGCCAAGCTTTGAGACCGCTAATCCTTTGGATCCAGTGGTTTTGATCGGGTATCGAAATCCCGAGACCGGCGGCTCACAGACTTTGATCGCCGGCAATTCGACAGCCGCAATAACCGGTGACGCCACAGCATTTCCGCAGAACCGGACCGAAACCCGCTATCAGTTTCAGGATTCGCTAAGCTATCTTACCGGACGCCATACGTTCAAAGGCGGTTTTGATGTGCAAAATGTAAAATCGAAGGCGGACGCATTGGGCGACGCCACGGGGACGTTCAGCTTCGCGAATATTTTGACTTACCAAAATAATACGATGTCGCGCTATCTCCAGAATTTTGGTACCAGATCGGACGTTGTAAATACCTACTGGGGAATTTTCATCAACGACGAAATGAAACCGATTTCAAACCTGACACTTAGCTACGGAATTAGGTACGAGCGTGAAACAGCGGTTTCGGATAACAACAATTTTGGGCCGCGATTCGGTATTGCGTGGGACCCTTTTAAAAAGGGTAAAGGTGTGATCCGCTTTGGAGCCGGTATTTTTTACAATCGCGCTTTGCTTCGCACGGTCGCCGACTCAATTCAGAATACCGGCGGCGATTTCGTGGGATTCAGCACAAATAATATTGGCGCCGGTGCAACCGATTCACGACGCACTGCCATTCTTGGTGCGATCGCGGCAGGCTTTCCAAATACGTTCGCTTCGATTGCCGATCTACAGGCCGTAATTCTCGCCGGCTGCGCCGTGGCCACTACACCGCTCGGGCCTTGTAACGCAAACACGGGTTTCGCGAGAAATGTTTCTACGAACGGCAATCCGCTGCGTTCAGTTGACGCTGATCTGAAAATTCCAGAAAGCTATCAGTTCAACGTCGGCCTTGAACGCGAAATCGTGAAAGGCTGGGTGTTCGAGGCAAATTACACCTGGAACAAAACCGCCCACCTGTGGCGGGATTCGAACCCGAATGCTCCGCGGCTTCCAGCTGGTTTTTCTGATTGGACGTCATATCTTGTTGCCAATCCGTTCGATCTCTCGCCGACGCGGAGATACACGTTCTATCTGGGAACCAACACGGCAGACGGCAGCGGCCTGGCAACATCACCTAACGGCAGCATCACATGCGGGACATCGACCCCCAATTGTTACGTGAATTTGAATACGATCAGCATATCGACGACGGCTCCGGCGGTTGCTGTCACGGGGCAGAGCGGTGCCTCGACTGGAGGCCCGATCGGCATAGCGTTGGCTGCGATTGCCGGTAAACGACCCGATCAGTCGGTCGCGGAAACATCGAGAATCGGCTCTCGCGGAAATGCATTTTATCACGGGCTGATCCTCGAATTACGGAGCCGTTACAGCAAACTCGGCTACGGTTTTGGTGCAAACTTCCGGATGGCTTACACGCTGTCGAGTACCAAAGATGACGGCCTGAACAACACTTCAAACGCCGAGGTTGATGGAGATTTTAGCCGCGAATGGGCAAGAAATTTGCAGGATAGACGGCACCGTCTGGCATTTTCGGGCACATTCGAAACGCCTTGGTGGTTCGGACGGGTAAAGTTCTCGCCGCTTGTTCGCTTTGGAACATCGGCACCGTTCAACCTGGGTAATGGCGGTTCGGATCGAAATCTTGATGATCTAGGTACCGATAGGTTGAACTTTAGCGGAAATCTCGCGGATATTAAGTGGAGAAAGCCGGGATCGCCTGTACCGGACGCCCTGATCGCTCAATTTTCGCTTCAGCCCATCGGTTCAAGGAGCGGAAATCTGCCACGAAATTCCGGCACCGGACCGAGCTTTTATACCTTCGACCTGAATGTGACGCGCGAATGGAAGTTTACCGATAAAATGAAACTCCGTCCGGTTATCCAGTTCGACAACATCCTGAATGCATCGGTTTTCAACTACGGAGCCGGATTCATCGATTTCCAGTCTTTGCGGAACGATGGCACGGCGCCAACAGCAGCTCAGCGATTAGCGCGGGAAAATTTCCTTGTCCCAACTCGTGCCTATCGCCAACGCCAGATCCGCCTCGGCGTGAGATTCGATTTCTAAATTACCGCGTTCGGGCCTAAGATACAGAATTCCGTGCTTCGATCAGCGGTTGCGGCCTAATTTTTCGTGACTGGAGACCCATTCGTCAGCTACTACGGCGGTGCCGAGTGAGAGTTCACCGCAAAGGACGGTTGCGGCGACGATCTCGGCGAATTTTTTCACTTTTCCCTCGCCGTAGCAATCCATCACTTCGAGGCATTCGCGTTGCGTCGGCAGGCTGGTTCCGCCGCCGTAGGTTGCGACGATCAAAGCCGGGAGCGTGATCGAAAAATAATAATCTCCGCTTTTTGTGATCTCGGCATAAACCGCCGCCGCCGATGATTCGGCAACATTGGCCGCGTCCTGTCCACAGGCAACAAACATCGCCGCGATGCCGTTGGCCGAATGCGCCCCGTTATTGTTCACGCCCGCCAGATATCCGCCGAGCTGCGATGTTAGCCGCGCTTCGAATATCTGCTCGACCGAAACGTGCATGATCTCCGTCAATTTATCGGCCGGGATCGTCGCTTCGGCAATGACCTTCTTCCCGCGTGTGTGCAGCGTGTTCACCCAGGACGTTTTCTTGTCGGTGGCAAAACTCCCTTCAAGCTGGTAGCGTTCGATGTTCGGATAAACATCCTTGATCCAGTCGCAAGCCGCCTTCGTCGCTTTGCCGACCATATTCTGCCCCGCCGCGTCGCCGGTCGTGTAATTAAAACGCAGGTATAGAAAGCGGCTTGCGGGAAACTGCTGAATATTGCGAAGCTTTCCAAAGCTCGTCGTCGATTCGGCCTTCGCCTTGATCTCCCCGAAGTTTTCCTTCACCCAAACGCCGAAATCCCTAGCTTCTCGTGCCGATGCAAAGACAAAAACGGGAGCACGCTGCATCGCGTCATCGACAACCGTCACCATCACTCCGCCCGACACGTGAAGCAGCTTCATTCCGCGATTGTAGCTCGCGACCAGTGTCCCTTCGGTCGTCGCCAGCGGCACAAAAAATTCGCCCTTCGCGTGTTCGCCATTAACGAGCAGCGGCCCGGCCAGCCCGATCGGCACCTGCGCGACGCCGATAAAATTTTCGATATTGCCTTGCAAAACCGATGGTTCGAACGAAAATTGTCCGACATGGTCGAGTCTGCTGCCAGTTTGCCCTTCTGCGAAACTACGTCGCTCGGCCGCTGATTCGCGCGTATAATCGCTATCTTTACTTCGTGGAATTTTTGCGTTCATATTTAAACCGAATATCAACTGCCTTTATATTCAAAATTGTCCTAGATACTTTATGGCAAAACCCCGGTAACGACAAAACAGACCAAGATTTGGACTTCGAACTTCTTCGACCGCTCGGCCGCCAGATCCCTGATTACTTCCGTTCCGTGTTTTTCGTGTCTTTTGTCCGAGCCCTCCGTGATTCCATTCCTTATCTTCCGGTTTTCCGAAGCTTCGCGTAGGTCGATTTCTCCGCACCACGATCTTCTCAAAAAAGGGCCGCCGACCGGAATCCTGATTTGGAAGATGTGAATGATATGGAGAATAGGAAGGAAATGTGCGATACGCACGATTTGCATGGTCCGAAAGGTTTATGCGGGTACGCACAAAACGGTCCGATCCGTCAGGTCCGCGCGTTCGGACGATCCGCAACACTCAGCTATTTCGCACTATGGCGTTCAAATACGCCCTCGCCAACACGCCCTGAATTGGCATTCATTTGGCCTGTTGCGGCGCCGGAATTTCTACCACCGGATCGATAAGAAAATGATGGCTAATATGCGCGAAATATGTTAATTTCATACTGTTGAACAAGTTTGTTCATTTCGTGATATGAACCAAGTTTTACAAAAACCAGGCGTTCCGGTGTCGGAAGTATCGATCGAATCCGTACTGCTCGATGCCGATCTGTTCGTGAAATACAGCTCGCCCGAAAAGGCCTACACGCTGCTCCGCGATTCGCTGGAACGAAGCCCGCGGTCAATCTCCTTGCGCGAAAAAATGAGGGATATCTGTATTAAACAGAAGAACTTAAACGAGGCTGCGAAGCAGTGTCTGGCCCTCGTCAGCCTGTACATCGCCCGCGAAGATTTCGATCTGGCATACGACCGCCTGCAGGAGGCAAAACTGCTCGATCCCCGGATTTCCGTCGCTCCGGGCCTTGAAGCAATTCGCCGTGCCCGCCGTCCGGAATTCGCCGTCAACCGCGATAAAACTCCGCAAAAAGTACGCCTGGACGTGACTTTTGCCGGAAACCTGGCATTCGTCAGCATTTTTGACGCCGTCCAGGTCATCGAAAGCGGCAAAATGACCGGCCTGCTCCTTATAAAATCGGACCTTCACCTCGCCAACGTCGCTTTTAACGAAGGCAAGATCGTCGATGCTGAATGCAATGGCCATAATGGCGTCGCCGGCTTTCGCGAGATTATCGAGATTAGCAGCGGAACCTTTGAATTTACTACCTCCGAACACGAATTTCCGATCGTTATCGCCATCACCAGCAACACGAATTTCCTTCTGGATGTGCTTACCGAACTCGACAATGAAAGAGCCGAACAGCAGGGCCTTCGCAACGTCGGGCTGGAAATGGTATAGAGTTGACTAAATCCCCGTTTTACCCCAAAATATAGTGTTTCCATCTCTCCGCAGCACTATAGAATGTTTAAGCTTCAGCGCCTAGAAATCACCGGATTCAAGTCATTTGCCGACTACACCGAGATAGTTTTCACGGGAAACGGCATCACGGCCGTGGTTGGCCCGAACGGATGCGGCAAATCAAACGTCTCCGATTGTATTTCATGGGTTTTAGGCGAGCAGAGAGCCAAATCCCTTCGTGGCGGCGAGATGAAGGATGTCGTCTTTCAGGGCTCAAAAAACCGTAAACCGAGCGGAATGGCGGAGGTAGTACTTCATCTGGTCCGCGATGAAGATTCGTTTGACGCGGCGGACGAAGAATTGGTCGTTATCGACGAGGCCCTGAATGCGTTTGACGAAAAGGCCGTCGATATGGATTCTATCGAGGCCCCCGAAACTGCGAATGGTCATGATCCATCGGTCGTTATTGAGTCAAACGGCTTTCATGATCAGGAATTCGAAGTAGAAAAAGTTCAGGCCGCGCAGGTTGGTTCGATTCAGACAGTTGAGCGTACGATAAAAACGAAACGCCACTGGCGTCCGCGTTCCGTCGCTCTCGATTTTGCCCCGGGCGAATCTGTTTCGGTAACACGCCGCCTTTATCTATCGGGCGAAAGCGAATATCAGCTCAACGGCAAAAACTGCCGCCTTCGCGATATACAAGACCTTTTTGCAGGAACCGGACTTTCCGGCGCACATTACGCCATCGTCGAGCAAGGCCGTATAGGCCAAATCCTCTCGGCAAAGCCTTCGGACCGCCGCAATCTGATCGAAGAGGCAGCCGGCATCTCCAAATTTCGCACTAGACAACGCGCCGCCGAGACCCGGCTCGAATCCGCAAAATCGAACTTGGGTCGCATTTCGGATATTGTCTCCGAGATCGACAAACAGGCAAATTCGCTTCGCCGACAGGCCGGTAAAACACGTCGTTTCATAGCTTTACAGGAAGAGTTTCGCATCCAACTGCGGCAATTGTTCGCCGCCGAAGGCCATCATTACTCAGCCCTCATCGAAGATCTAAAAAACGGACTGGATGACGCGACCGCTGTCGAAAAAGATTTCACGAGACGTGTAGGCGAAATGGAAGAATCCTTCCGTGAAGCCACCGAAGCCGCTCGCTCGGCTGAAGAATCCCTGACCCAAATCCGCCGTCAGCATGCTGAGAACGCCCTCGAACGTGACCGGGCTAACCGGGAGCATCGTTACCAATCTGAGTCGATCGTGGGACTGAACAACCGTCTACAGACACTTCAATCCGAAAACGCATCGGTGGAAGAGCGTCTCAAGGTGGCCGATTCGGAGATAAGCCGTCTCGGGTTTGACGAGGAAAAGGAAAATGCCGAGGCTGATGCCTCACGTTTGCTTCTTGTCGAAGCTGAAAAACTTTGGTCTGCGAAGATAGCTGTCGTTCAGGACATCGAAACTCGGCTTGAAGAATTCCGCGGTTCGCTTCTCCAACACTCGGCGGCCGTCGAACGTTTCAATGAGCTGCGTCGCCAGCTCGACCTTAATCTTGAACGCTTGGATGAACGTGGCAAAAGCCTTGAGCGTGAACGGGTTAGAGCCGATCAGACATTTGCCAAACATTCGGCTGAGGCCCTAAAGATCTCGGCCGAGTTGACATCAGAACGCGAAAAGCTTGATGCGCTACATACTGAGAAAAAAGAGATCCTTGTCGTGTCTGCGGATGCCCGCGAAAGGCTCCGTCTTTCGGAAGCCGTCCTGAAGCAATTGCACGATGAGTTTTCACGCAAAAGAAACAGGCTGGAAACGCTGCAGGAACTGGAAGAAAATCGGGCCGTCTATAGCCCTCAGGTGCAAAAGCTTTTTGCCGAACAAGGCAAGATCGGCGTAGCATTGACAGGTGTTCTGGCTGATTTCCTGAATGTTGACGAGCGTGCAGAAAAAGCCGTCGAAAGCATTTTGGGAAGCTATCTACAAACAGTTTTGGTCGAAACGGCTTCCGATGCGGGCAAGGTAAATAAATGGGTCAGCGAGAACGAAACCGGCCGCATAGCAACGCTGGTAATTGGCCGCGCAAAATTAACAACGCCGACGACTTCGGATAAAGGCTCAACAATCGCCGATCATCTGAGTGCAGCCGACGGGCTTATATTGGCCTTGAGGGAGGTTTTTCCCCGCGAATTGTCCGCCGAAATAGTCGTTAATCTAGGGGCTGTGGAAAAAACCGAGGCTGAGATCCGGATCAATTACGATGGCGATATAGTAATAGGCGGCAAACTTTTTGTAGGCGGAAACTTGGCTTCGGACGAGAAAAACTCATCACTCCTTGCCTTCAAACGGGAACTCGCCGGACTCGGCAAGGCCGTTGAGAAGCTGTCCAAGGAGATCAGTCGGGCGGAATCGACATGCGAGACCGACCGTAACATTCTTGTCGATAAGGAAGAAAAAACGGTCGATCTACAGTCGCTCATGATCAAGGTCGAACGCGGACTACTCGGCATCGAACTTCAGGAAAAATCAGAGATTCAGGAGATCGAACGTGCAGATCGGCACCGCCAAGTCATTGCCTCCGAGTTAAGCCAGATTAAATCCGAGATTAAACAGTTCAAATCAAAATTGACAGAAGCAGCATCAAGCGGCGAAAGTGCTGAAAAGCTGGTCACATCGGTTTCTGACGAAATGGTTCTTATTTCGGAAGAGCTAAATGCGGCACGAATCGAATCGGAGAGCAAAAATGCAGTTCTTAACGAGAAAAGAACGCATGCGGCAACCTCGGGCGAACGCCGTCGTTCAGTTCAATTCGCTTTGCGGCGGCTCGAAAACGAGGCGAATGAGCTTGAAACGCGCCTCAATTTACACAATCTCGAGCTTGGTGAAACTGAAGAAAAGATAAAGCAAATGCGTTCTTCAGTTTCGGAGATCGCGGGTAAGATCGCTTCCGCCGACGGGGATGTTGCAAACGAGCAAGCCCAATTAAATCGGGAAGTAGAAGCCGTGAATGCCGCTCGTGAAAATGCCGACGAAGCGAGCCGCATGCTTGCCGATCTTAACCG
>JAYSON010000356.1:0-2721 GCA_043722725.1 Chloracidobacterium sp. | reverse complement strand
GCGGCTCGAACTCGTTGTCTATCTTCAGTTTAGGTGCGATCCTTTCTAGGCCCTGCAACGCTTTCAAACTAAGTTCATAAGCGCGTACAGCTGTCTTTTCGCCAAGAATTTCGATCAATTCATGCAGCGTCCGATCAATGTCATATTGAAGCAAGGCCGTACTCGCCGACGTGCTGCCCATCGCCATATGCCGCCGGTCCAAGAGCACGACTGCCGCTCCCTTGCGGATCAGACTCCGCGCCAACAACGCCCCGGAAACACCTCCGCCGACAATGACGAAATCAGTTTTGATCTCTTCGGTCAGGGAAAAATAGGTTTCGAGATAGCCATTCTTCATCAGCCAGAATGGGCTCTCTGTACGTATGTCGGTGATCATAATTTAGTTACCTTAGGATCTTATCAAGATAGGTTTTTGCAGCTTCAAGCGACGTGCCGGCCGAGATCAGGCCGATATAGTTATCTGGTCTGAGAAGAATGTGAAAAGACGTGCTTGTACCGAATATTTCGGCAACGTTTGGGTACAAAGAAAAGGAGTGAACGTCGACAGGAATGGCGAATTCACCGGGTTCGTCGTCAAACTGTGTGGTGCCGTCTGAGAATAAAAGCAAGTGAAAATTGGGTTCGCGAAGGCGATCGTAGATGCTTTGCCCTTCTATCTGAAAATACGGCATCCTGTCGCCTGCGTTTACGTCAAAAAAGCCGCTTTTTTCGCTCAGCGAACTCTCGTTGTAGCTGATGCCAATCTGCGAAACAAGCGGAAAGAGTCTTTTTCGCAAGAGTTTGAGACTAAACACATAGTTCGCGAGGTAAGGGGCGACTCGCGTCCGGCCAAAGGCGGCAAACCAGTTTTTGCTCGCGCCCAGCAGGAAAAATCGGTCCGTCGTTTGAACGAGCCGCTTGGCGTTGGGCAGCCGCTCTTCGTTATAAGTTTCCAGTATTCTCGGCGACGCATCGTGCTTCAATGCCAATGCGAGTTTCCACGCCAGATTATATCCGTCCTGAATTCCGGTATTCATCCCTTGAGCCCCGGCCGGCGTGTGAATGTGAGCCGAGTCGCCCGCGAGAAAGCAGCGTCCATTAGAGAATTTGTTTACGCTTCTCGAATGCACTTTATACACGGAGAACCAATTGACCTTTGTGATATCGAGATCAAATTCGGTGTCGGCGACGATCTGACGCTCGACCTCTTCGTAAAGAATATCGCCCTCGTCTTTATCGTGGCCCTCTGGAAAGGTGCCGACTATCCGGTAGTTGTTTTCGGCACCACGCATGGGGAAAAATGCGGTTACATTGGTTTTTGCAAGGCAGACATAAAATGCGCCGTGGCGAAATTCCCAATCGATCCGAACATCGGCAACATAGAACAGCCGCTCAAATGTCCCACCCGAAAATTCGAGACCAAGCGAGTGCCTCGTCAGGCTCTTTGCCCCGTCACAGCCGACCAGATACTTTGCCTGGATAGTTTCGGTTTTGCCATCGAAATTCTTGACCGAGGCGGTGACGCCCGATTCGTTTTGCGTAAAGCTCTCGACCTCGGTTTGCCACCGAACATCTTTGCCGTGAGCCTTAATAAAATCGTAGAGAATGCGTTCGTGCACACCTTGCTCAACAAAAAGGAAAAACGGATATGGGCTCATTCCTTTTCCTACATCCTTGAACGATATCTCGCCCCGCACCTTTCCGCCCACGATCATCCGCGCCGCCTCGGCAAGCGTTCCTTCCGCGATCAGTTTATCGGCAAGACCGATCTGCTCGTAGATCTCAAGCGTCCTGGCCTGAACTCCGATCGCTTTCGAATGCGGTGTTGTCCCTTCATTTTTGTCGATAACGATGAAATCGATACCGTAGCGGATCAACTGGCACGCGAGAGCAAGCCCGGTCGGGCCGGCCCCAATAATAAGAACGCTGGTGTGCATTCTTAAATTGTACGGCTTCAGCTTTGATTTACAAACAAAGGTTTCAACGGTTGACATAACCGCATCATTTGTATATACATAGGATATCCGCTTTAAGAGAGAAACGTATGATGATTTCCAAAGTTCAAAAATGGGGCAACAGTCAGGGCCTTCGTCTTTCGAAGCAGCTTCTCGACCAGGCTGATCTAACCGTTGGTGATGAGGTCGAAATCGTAGTGGGCGAACGTCAGATCCTCGTCAAGAAAGCAGCCCAAGTAAAACCTAAATACGATATTAAAGAACTGGTTGCGCGGATCCCTAAGGGCTACAAGGCACAGGAAGAATCATTCGGGTCCGCGGTCGGAAAGGAGGAGTGGTAAGTGCCGCGCTATATCCCGCAGAAAGGCGACTTCATCACACTTTCATTTGATCCGCAGGCCGGCCACGAACAAAAAGGCCGCCGGCCAGCCCTCGTTGTCAGCAACGACCTCTTTAACAAACACACGGGACTGGCGATCGTCTGCCCGGTAACAAACACCGATCGAGGCTTTCCGTTTCACCTCGCTGTTCCGAGCGGCTCCTCACTAACGGGCTTCGTTATGGTTGAGCAAGTGAAATCGATAGACTACGCAGTGCGTCTGGCAAAATTCGTCGAAAGCGGATCGAAGGAATTTGTTGAAGATGTGCTCGGTCTGATCGATGCTTGTATGAGATAACCGAAACTCCTTTGAGATGGTCCTGATTTGACGGACAGGAGTGTTGTTTAGAATATCAAAGATATGAGCAACAACGGAATTGGCAAGGGAAGACGCAAATATGACGAGGA
>JAYSON010000355.1:0-3388 GCA_043722725.1 Chloracidobacterium sp. | reverse complement strand
AACCAGTCCGATTCCGGCGGAAAAGAGCGCAAGAAGAGCAAACGTCCACAAATAAGGAATCGACAAAAATACGGTCCAGACGACAACACCGATGAAGATCGCAAGAGTCTCCGATTGGTTCTTTTCCGACAGCAGATGCTTCTGCACCAATTTACCGAAACTAACATTTAGTGCTACGCGGCCAAAAACGTAGGCCAGCAGCAGCATAACAAAGACCATCATTCCTAGAACCGCGCTAAGGTAAGTCGGCAAAAAGCTAAAACTGCCGATCAGGCAAACGGTCGTGGCAATGAACGCGAAGAAACCGATCGCTATGACCTTTGTCGTGGACAGATGAAATCTGGCGATCGCCCGGCTGACGGCTCCGGGAGCGATGGTGGCGAATGCCAGCGAGATCAGAAACCAGAACAGGACGGAGATTATTCTTTGGGCGATAAAAGGGAGCGACATACTCGGCGAAAAGATCTGCGAAGGATTCTGCGAGAGGTCTCTTAATTCCTCTTCGTATCCCGCATACATAATGGTCTCTTTGCCCTTGATCCGCAGCGGATTGAGGCTTTCGGGCCGGTACTTTCCTCCCAAAATGATCACGTCTCCGCCGATAAATGCATTCTCTTTTTGTATTACCGAACCGCCGATTGCCGCAACATCGCCTTCGACACGGCCTTCGATAATGATATCCGCGCCGAACGTGAGAACCCCCTTCGCTTCCTTTTTGACGATCACGGTCTTGCCGTAAGACAGTATCTCCATGTCCGGAGCCGATTCCACGACAATCGTATTTTCGGCTGTATTGGTTGAGATCTGAGCTTGAGCTATAAGTGACAGGCAGGAAACGATCATCAACGCCGCGAAAAGTGCGGTTCGCCACTCCAAAGGAATGTAACTTCCGGCATTAAGGCTTGGAGCGGCTGAAAGTATCACTTGAGTTTTTCTTAATTTTCCTGCGTACGGCTGTTGCGAATTATTGATCTCGAAAAAACATACAGGGCCGCCACACTCAAGACGACCAGCGATGGCGTGAGCAGCCAGGAAACGCTTACATGTGAAATCAAAGAACGCATGACGACCGCTATGCTCAATGAAACGTTAAATACGAGCCTGAGCATGAACGCTCCGACAGCCAGAACGTTTTCAGCAACACTGCCGAATGCCCGCCACACCGTTTCCGCATCGCCGCCGAGCGCGAATAACGCAAAAAAGAACAACGCGGCACAAATGAAGACCGCCGTAAATTGCTCTCTCGGACGCCGCAGACCGCTGACGCGGCTTTCCGCGTTTGCCACTATCGTTTTTATAAAGTCTTTCGGGAGCGGAATGTCGTCTTCGCTTTCCAACGAGGCGTTCAATGCGAAGAGAAATGCTTTTTGGTGTTTAATTTCGGTGCGGCAAACTGCGCATTCGGCGAGGTGTTTGTCGAATGCGGCCTCTTCGGACGGCGAAATCTCGCCGTCAATATAAGACGCGATCTCGTCGCGCGGGCAATCCGCAATTTCGGGAGAATTTTGCACCATCATTCCGTAAAACCGTATTTCTACTAAATTCCCGCAAACCCTCGTTCGACAAGAATTTCCCGCATCATTTCCCTTGCCCTAAACAGCCTGTTTTTGACCGTTCCAAGCGGCAGCCGGGTGATCGCGGCAATCTCGTCATAACTCAGATCCTGCGCATGCCTCAGCAATATCAACTGTTTGTATGCGTCTGGCAGTCGCTTAACCACCTGATCGATCTCTGCCCGCCACTCGCTTCGTTGCCGATCTTGCTCGGGCGACGGGTTTGGGCTTTCGATCTGTATCTGATACGTGCCGTCTGCGTTTTCGGTTTCGAGACTTTGCGGATTTACGGAATTGCGGCGCATGTGGTCTATCGCTGCATTGTGGGCAATGCGATACAGCCAGGTCGAAAATTTGTAATCGGAACTGTACCGCCGCAGTGAGTTATAGACCTTTATGAAGACTTCCTGGGTGACATCGAGCGACGATTCGTAATCGCCGAGCATCCGGAAAACATAACCGGTGATCGGCCTTTGGTAACGGCGAACGAGTTCTTCAAACCCGTCTTCCCTCCCGCCAATGGCATCCAGTATCAATTCACCGTCGGTAAGCTGCCTTATCTCTTGTCGTGCGATCGCGTGTGCTGTCATAGTGCCAACTTTATACGCCATTGTTATACAGAATGTTCCGTCGTGCAAACATGGGATTAGATGCTAACGGTACGCCGGAAACGGTCGACTGGCCGAGGAATTTGTGACGAAATGAAAATAGAAGGGATAAACTGCAATAAAATCGCGTTTAAGGCGTGCCGACCACCGGGGAGACACGCTCGTTTACACTCGCGCTTCGGCCCGTTGATGCTATCGCCAGCCGTATGCGGCCAAACCAGCGGGAGCCGCAATATCGTCGAAATTGAGGCTGCTCGCCGGAACGTTCAGGCCGACTTCATCGGGCCGCAAGATTTGCAATGCACGGCCAAGTGCCTCGGAGGAGATCTCAAGTATTTTTGCCGGAACAAGGTCTTTTCCTACGAGCAGTATCCTGTCAAGGAGATTTTCTGAATCACCTGCCGCAAAACGGTCGTTGTAGAACATCAAAAGCCGGTAGATCTCATCGTTGCGTTCCGAGACGCCGCATGTGACCGTTCTTATCACTGCCGGTTCTCCGCCGCGTAAAAGGATCGCACTAAAACCGTCGCTCTGGGCGCTGATCAGCAAAGAGTCCGTTTTATTCGAATCGTCGGTCAGCCATTTGGTCTCGCTAACCGCACGCGGCAAGATCAGCCCGGTTTTCCATCCAAAGCTCTCAAAGATCGTTTCGTATTCATCTATGACCGAAAGTTTTACCGCCGTCGCGAAATAACGAGATTTGCCTTCCTTGTCCGGGGCGATCTTTTGCCGGGTGATACGCAGGTCCCCGATCGGAGCGCCAAAGCTCTGTTCCGCCTTCCAATCTAATATCTCTTCAGACTCATCCTTTGCTGACGAAGTGTTTTCCAATGTCAGGATCGCAGACCTGGCCGTGTTGCTCGGCAGCGAAACCGACCAATTTTTTTGTCCCACCAGACCGGCCGAAACCACCGCTTCTTCAAGCAGCACCGCCAACTCTTTAGGATTTGAGATATTCCTTTCAAGAAAGCTCGGTACCAGCAGGTTTGTTGGCAATTCAATGGTCGCGGCTTGCTTTATACCAAACATACCGCGGCCTTCTTTCTGCAGGCTAAGAGCCGTTATGCTCTGTTTCTCAAGCCCGATCGCGGCCTTTGGAAAGTTCGGTTGTGTTAATACTGATAACATTTTTAGGGTCATGACTAGTTAAGTCATGGATAGTTGATAATTTTCAATAGGATTGAGTAAAGGTTTTGTTTTCTATAATTGAATCTAAACTCACAATCT
>JAYSON010000354.1:0-3640 GCA_043722725.1 Chloracidobacterium sp. | reverse complement strand
GAACGGCATGAAGGGATGCAGCAGTCGCAACGCCTGTTCGAGAATGGTAAGAATACGCGTGCGTGGAAGAGTTACGCCTTCAGGCGTGTTCTCCCCGTCGCCCACGCTCTCCCCAACCCCACCGTCTTCACGCGTAAACGCGTAACTCTTACCCGCCGTAATTTCATCCTTAACAAACTCAATATACCAGTCGCAAAAGTCGTCCCAGAAGAAATGATACAGAAGCTGTACGGCTTCGTGAAACTGATATGTTCCGAGAGCGTGGTTGACCGCCTTCGCAGTTTTATTGAGCCGTGAAATTATCCACCGGTCGGCAAGGGAAAGGTTCTGAGTCCCGCCTTCAGGCGGCACCACCCCGTCAGCCGAAGCGGCTGCCACCCCTCCTAAGACAGGAGGGGAGCCGGAAGAGGCCTGCTGAAGCAGGGACTCAGAACTAACAGCCGCGCCTTCGGAATTCATCAGACAAAAGCGTGTTGCGTTCCATATTTTATTGGCAAAATTACGGAAAGATTCAACCTTCTCATCCCGCCATGCGAAGTCAACACCGGTCGCAGAACCCGCCAAAGCCATCCGGGTAGCATCGACCCCGTATTTTGCAAAAACGTCGAGCGGATCGATGCCGTTATTCTTTGTCTTCGACATCCGCTGACCATTTTTGTCGAGAACCGTCCCGTGAATGATTACATCGTCAAACGGCTTTTCGCCGATGAACTTCATCCCGGTCATCACCATTCGCGAAACCCAAAGGAAAATAATATCGCGGCCGGTGACGAGGACATCCGTTGGGTAGAACAGGTCGAGGTCGCTACGGACAGAAACGCGAGTGTTGACGAGCGTGCCTTGGTCGTCAGTTGAGAAAGCACGCTCGTTAACGCTCGCGTCTCCGCCCGGTTGACCCGTCCATCCGAGTGTTGAGAAAGGCCAGAGCGCCGACGAAAACCATGTATCGAGTACGTCCTCGTCCTGTTTAAGCTCTCGCGTTCCGGCTTGTTCAAACGCTTCATCCTCCGTGCGTGCTACGTAAGCGTTCCCTTTCGTGTCGTACCATGCAGGAATCTGATGCCCCCACCAAAGCTGCCGCGAAATCGTCCAATCCTTCAGATTTTCCAGCCACGTTGTATAAACCTTCTTGTGCGGCACCTCCGGGAAAAACTTCGGGGAGTTCTCCTCGCGCATCAACTTCAACGCCAAATCGCGCATTTCGCCCATTTTCACGAACCACTGCTCGGATAAAAGAGGTTCGATTATCGTTTTGCAGCGTTCGCAATGCGGCAGCGTCAGGTCATAATCCTCGATTTTGTCTAACAAGCCAAGCTCTTCGAATTTTTCGACAACTTTTGCTCGCGCCTCAAACCGGTCGAGCCCCTCGAAATCGGGCCCGGCGGCCGCATTCATCGTGGCGTCTTCGTTCATTACGACGAGCATTTCAAGATCATGTCGCTGGCCTATCTCCCAATCGTTCAGATCATGGGCAGGCGTGATCTTTACGGCACCGGTTCCGAATTCCGATTCCACATATTCGTCGGCAATGATCGGTATCTCGCGGTTTGTCAGCGGCAACGCAATCTTTTTGCCTATCAGGTCCTTATAGCGTTCGTCTTCGGGATTTACAGCGACGGCTGTATCGCCAAGCATCGTTTCGGGACGCGTGGTTGCAACGATAAGCGAGAGAACCACCCCGTCCGCCGAAGCGGCGTCCATCCCTCCTTCGGAAGGAGGGGCGCTTTTGACCGGATATCGCAAATAATAGAGCTTTCCGTCCTTCGCCTTTTCCTCCTTCACTTCGAGATCGGAAAGCACCGTTTTGTCCCGCGGGCACCAGTTCACGATCCGCGTTCCCCGGTATATGGAGCCTTCTTTATATAGCCGGACAAACACTTCGCGAACAGCAGTCGAAAGACTGTCCTCCATCGTAAATCGTTCACGCGTCCAGTCTACGGACAGGCCCTCTTTACGCATCTGGTTGGTGATCACGTTACCGTATTTATTTTTCCATTCCCAGACCTTTTCCGTAAATGCTTCGCGACCGATGTCCTGCGGCGTTTTATGCTCGTCCTTTTTCAATTGACGGGTGACCATCAACTGCGTCGAGATTCCGGCATGATCGACGCCGACCAGAAACAATGTCCGGTATCCAAGCATCCGTTTCCACCTTGCAAGCGTGTCCATTAACGTATGCTGAAGCGCGTGGCCCATATGAAGGGTGCCGGTAACATTGGGCGGCGGAATCACGATCGAGAATTTTTCGGCGTCCGAGTTTTCATTGATCTCGGGCGCGAAAAATCCTTCGGATTCCCATCTCTGGTAGTGATGTTCCTCGGCTTCTTTAGGATCGTATGCTTTTGCGATTTCCATAATTTTGGATCAGGTAAAACGCTAAGTCTAAAACAAAAACGGCCAGTTTTCATCTTGCCAACGAAAACTAACCGCGGAAAACTATTGTGTCTCGAACTGAAATCGTTCTAATTAATCGTCGATCAACGTACCGCCTTGAACGAGACGTAAAAGCTAATATTTTTCAGCCAGCTTTTCCACCACTTTTTGAACGATCGTTTCGATCAATTCCGGCGATAGGCTTACTACCTGTGTATGGCTGCCTGCATCGGCGGCTTTTTCAGAAGTAGTGAATTCAAAGGATTTGCCTTTTGGAATCTCCGGTAGCTCCAGAAGATCAAGGTCGTCAAACTGGAGCTTCAAACTCCGGTTTTCAAGCTCGTTATTTTCGAAACTCAACGTTTCTGCCGATGCAAATGGATGCATCAAATTCTCGTCTGGCAGGTTATTTTCAATTTCCCCAGGCAAAACGCTGTTTTCGACCGCTGTTTCAAGCGGAACGTCTTCAATAGGTGACTGGTCGGCTTCATCCACAGCTCCCGGCTCTGAGCCTCCAATAAAATCGTCGATATCACCAGGAGCAAAAAAGCTGGCGTCCGCCAACGAATCGATATCCGACTCGGCGTAACTCGTCTGGATCATCTCGTCGTCTATGCCGTCATCGCTGAATTCAACATCAAGATTTTCGCCGTGCGGCATTTGGACCGTTTCTACAAAACTCTGCTTGTATAGATGATCGATATCATCGGTATCCGGCACTTTAGGTTCACTTGCGCCGTTATCAAGCAGGCCGTTTACCGTAGCCACCAATTCCGCGATCGAAGTAAAAGGCTTGGTCAAATAACTATTCGCGCCAACCCGGTCCGCCTCGTCCTTATCGAATGGCTCGAACGAACCAACCAGCAAAATAACCGGAATATGCTCCGTTTCTTCATTGCCGCGAATTAGCTCGCAAAGCTCATAGCCGTTGAGGCCGGGCATATTGACATCAAACAGCGCAATGTCCGGCTTAAGTTCGTCAATGCCCAAAAGCGCCGTGTCGCCATCGCCGAACGTGATCACTTCAATACCTTCGTCGGCGAAAGTTAGATTGACGACCTTTTGAATGGTGATCGAATCGTCTGCTAGCAAAAGCTTGCGTTTTGACACGGGTGATTATGCTCCTTATCCGTTACCTAAAAGTCTTTTGTTTCCTGAAAATTATCACTTTAGCGGTCTTCACGTCAAGAAAACTATCCTTGAATAAAGCGACTATCCGTTATGAGACACTTTGTTGCCGAAGGTTTGTCAGCCCAGCCGCCAATTT
>JAYSON010000353.1:0-8058 GCA_043722725.1 Chloracidobacterium sp. | reverse complement strand
CATCCATCATACCGCCATCTTTATCCGACGCGGGTTGCTCATCGCGAACATCGTCATAAAATTCGGGAATTTGATTTTTCGACGAGGACATATCTTACTTTCGCTCCCTGAATGCTTTTAGCGGATTGAAATCATCGGATGTGACACGGAGGCCTTCTTCGAGTTCATTTCGAAGCTCAGCCGGAGTCCGCAGAATCAAACCGGCATCTTTCGACGAAAAATCACGATCTAAAGTCGTTACGCGGTTCACAGCTTCCACGCCGGACTTGAAAAGTGCATCATCGTTCGAGAATCGGCCCCAACCCTGTCTGTAATAGCTGTACGCAATGTAAAACTGCGTGTTAGCATCGCGCTTTTCGGGGTCCGCTCGTTCAAAGCTGTCTCGAGCACCCACAAAATTATCCGCTCGGAATGCAGTAAGTCCTTGGCTGAACTTCGTCTGATCGATCTCATAAGTTCCGGTAAACACCTGTCCTTTTGTAACCGTGTTTTCTACGACCGATTGAGCCTTTGTCGATATCTCCTCAAGAGACCGCGGTTCCGCCGCGTACAGGAAAATGATGAAGATTCCGTAAAGCGCGGACAAGAGAACGCCTAAAATTTGGATATGATTTTCTTTCACTGCTATAATGGCCCGACTCTCTTAGAATACCTTTTATCAGAAACAATCTCCTATGAAAAAGATCGCTGCAATCTTAACAGCTATTTTGCTCACAATCTTCGGGTCCGTCTTTGCTAATGGCCAAACGGTGACGGCCGACCTTGTCATTACTAACGCAAATGTTCACACGATCGATCCGAAACGTCCGGCTGCAATCTCTATCGCCGTTCTCAACGGCAAGATCGTAGCGGTTGGCTCGGACGCGGATACCAAACCGCTGATCGGCCCAAAAACAAAAGTCATTGACGCGAAAGGGAAGTTAGTTATACCAGGCTTTAACGATGCTCATGTGCATTTCCTGGAAACTGGTTCGCAGCTTTCCTCCGTCGATCTTCGTGATGCAAAGTCGCCGCAGGAATTTGTCGAGCGGATAAAAGCTTTTGCGGCGAAACTGCCAAAAGGCCGTTGGATATTGGGTGGAAAATGGGATCACGAGAACTGGACGCCCAACAATCTGCCAACCGCCGTGATGATTGATGCCGTTACTCCCGACAATCCGGTGTTTATTGACCGGCTCGACGGGCACATGGCGTTGGCAAACAGCCTTGCGCTCAAACTGGCAAGCGTTGATCGGACCACCAAAGATGTCGACGGTGGTGAGATCGTGCGTGACGCGAGCGGCAATCCGACGGGTATTTTGAAAGACGCCGCAATGGGTTATGTCGCAAAGGTCATCCCCGATTTTTCGTTCGAACAAAAGCTTGAAGCTGCACAGGCAGCTACCGATCACGCTGCATCTCTTGGCGTGACGAGCGTGCAGGACATGTCGGCGGGAACGGATGTCGGCGTTTATCAGGAGTTGCTGCGTCGCGGAACATTGAAAACACGGGTTTACGCGTGCTCACCGTTGTCCGATTACAAACGATGGCAGAACACGGGCGTGCATTACGCCTTCGGTGACGCGATGCTCCGGGTCGGTTGTTTGAAGGGTTATTCGGACGGCAGCCTCGGTTCGACCACGGCGTGGTTTTTTGAACCGTACCTTGACGCACCAAACTCGGTCGGTCTTGCGTCGGACGAAATTTCGAAGATGCCGGAAAATATCGCGGCGGCCGATAAAGCCGGGTTGCAGATAATGATCCATGCTATCGGCGACCGTGCAAATGCAACAGTGCTCGACAATTTCAGTAAAGCCGAAAAGGCGAACGGGATTCGCGACCGCCGATTTCGAATCGAACACGCTCAGCATCTCAGGCAGGAAGATATCAGGCGGTTCGGCACCCAGAAAGTTGTCGCTTCGATGCAGCCGCTTCATATTATCGATGACGGCCGCTGGGCCTGGAAACGTCTTGACGAAAAGCGTTTGAAGGGAACGTATGCGTTTCGCACACTGCTCGATTCGGGTGCCGTGCTTGCATTTGGATCGGATTCGCCGGTTGCGTCGCTGAATCCTATTTGGGGCATATATGCCGCCGCTACGCGGCGTACGCTTGACGACAAAAATCCGAACGGCTGGCTGCCGGAGCAGAAGATCACGGTTGAGGAAGCTGTACGGTCATTCACGTGGGGCTCCGCATATGCCGAATTTCAGGAGAACGTAAAGGGCACGATCGAAATAGGTAAATTGGTGGATATAGTAATTTTGTCTGATGATATATTTACGATCGATCCGGTGAAGATCGGAACGACCAGGGTGCTGACGACGATAGTTGACGGAAAGATCGTGTTTGAGGCGAAGTGAAGTTTTACAGCAGAGACTGCCTTGCTGCTCCACGGATTCCAGTCTTTGTTATAATAAATCAAATCTAGTTGTAGGGAGTAAAAATGAAATCGATTCTTAGCTTACTAACTTTGACCCTGGCGTTTTCTTTCTCGGCATTTGCCCAGGAAATAAAAGACAAGACTCAGCCCACCGAGGCTGATAAGACGGCGGCAATTCCATTGGACGGGTATTTGAAACGCGGGGCAGCCATTGGTGAATCAAAAAAGGTGTCCTTGGCAAAGGTTTTGAAAGATCCTGGCAAGTACGAGGGCACAACCGTGCGTGTCAAGGGCGTTATAGTGCGTTCCTGCAAAATGGAAGGCTGCTGGGCCGAGCTTGCGCCGAATAAAGACGCACAGAGCGTCCGCGTAAAGATGAAGGATGCGTTCTTTATCCCTCTGCAATCCGCCGGAGCCTTAGCTCGTGCCGAAGGAGTCTTTGTGGTCAAAACACTCAGTAAGACACAAGTTGATCACATGATCGAAGAAGACGGAGCAAAATTCGGGAACCGCAATGCGGACGGTACCGTTAGCGAAGTTTCGTTTGAAGCAACCGGAATCGAGCTGAAGAAAGCAACGAAGTAGTTTGAGGCGGAACGAAATAAATAGTAAGCGTAATCGCTTTCAAAAAAAGACTCGATCCGGCAAAGCGGACCGAGCCTTTTTCTGTTTTGAACCGATCTCTAGAACTTCAATCGAACCCCAATCTGGGCCTGTCTCGGTTCGCCGAATCCAGCTGAAACCGTTCCGTCAAAGTTAAAGGTCAACGGCCGCGGGAGGCTCCTTTGATTGCGGTTATTGAAGAGGTTGAATGCCTCAAAAATTCCCTCGATCGCGACTGTCTCGGTTATCTTGAACGACTTCGACGCTCTAAAATCGAACGTGAAGAACTCATTTGTGAGCCGTAGAGTGTTGCGTCTAACGAGATTCGGAAACGTTCCACGATTTGTAACGGACGTCGGCTGTGCCGAACGATACTGGACGATTGGTGAGATGTTGATGTCATACGGCAGCAAAAAGGTTGCGAACGCATTAAAGCGGTGCCGCTGGTCCCGATCGGAGTAGTTGTATTCGGCTGAAAGATCGCGGGGATCTGCATACCGGAACGTAAACGGATCGCGTTCGTTGTCGTCGTCCGATTTGTCGAATGACAACAAATAGTTGGCTTGGAACTGGTAACGGTTTGCGAATCGCCTGTTCAAAGTAAACGTGAGTCCCTGATAAAGTGATTTTGCCGAGCTCTCAGTCGACCGGATCTCGCCCACGCCTGAGCCATTCGCTCGTTCGAAGATCGCGACACCGTTGTAAAGCCGTGAATCGTTGCGATTGACAAATCGTGTCAAACGATCGGTTTTTGCGAAGTTGTATGCGAACAGGAACGACGTGTTCTTGAAAACTTCGCGTTCGACACTTGCGCTGTACTGAATAGTCCGCGGATTTTTGAAATTGCGTTCGAACACCGCGATTCCCGGATTGAACGGATTGAAGCCGGTCGTCGGGACAATACGCGGAAATGGGGGGCAGCCACCCAGGCCGCCAACGCCGCTAGCGCCGCCACCGCCGGAGCAGAGGAAGTTCGCGAAGAATATGTTTCCGGCAATCACTCCGTCAGTGTTTCGGGGTCCGGCGACAACAAGCCCCGGGATTCGGGCATAGTAAAGGCCCGCTCCAAGGCGAATCGCCGTTTTACCGTCATTGCCCGGCGACCATGAAAGAGCGAGCCGAGGAGAAAAACCGTCGGTGAAATCGGGGATAGTGCCATCGGAAGGGAAGCGCGGATTATTGAGAAACTGTCCGTAACGAGTCTGATTCGGGGCATTTATCGGATCTGGCTGAAATTGAGCTTCCCATCGAAAGCCGAGATTCAGTGTAAGGTTACGCCTAACCTGCCAGTTGTCCTGAACGTAAAGACCAGGCTCGATCGTTGTATAAGCCTGTGTCCCGGCTTCTTCAACAGTACGGTTGCCGATCGGCGCAAACTGTAGATAAAGAGCAAGGGCATTGGCGTTTACGCCATTAATGTAATTAATAAATCCATTTATCGCACCGTCGATTGTCGGCGCGGCAAAGATATAGCGGCCGCGGGCAAAACCGATAAACGTTTGTGACACTCTGGTTCGGTTAATGTCTGCACCGAATTTGATCGTATGATTTCCGCGAATGACTGTGAAATTATCAGTAAACTGCAAGCGAACATCGTCAGACGGTACTGGGAGGAAGAATGGACGTCCAAAGCGGTACGAGACCGAACCGTCGAAGGTTCCGATAGTGGTGTCAGGAAGATCGGGACCGTCATAAAAGCGTGGTCGATTTTCTTTCGCATACTGAAAACGAAATTCATTTAGTAAATTTGCAGAGAAGTTTGTTACCAAGCTACCAATAAAAGAATTTGAGTTGTCAGTCTCGCGGCCATTCGCGCTTGTTCCCCAAGTCGGCACGTCGAAAGTACCATTAACCTGTTCGGCACGGCTGTAATTATGACGCAATGTCAAAAGGTTGTTCTTATTAAGCTGGACATCAACTTTTCCAAGCAGCACATCGGCAACATTGGTACGTTTGATAATTCCTTGCTCACCGGGCGAACCGAAACGCGTCGCAAAGATGTTCACCAAACGCGGGTCGATAAAATTCGGTTTGCTGCTCTTGCCGTCGTTTCGTTCGTATGCCAGGAAGAAAAACGCACGGTCCTTCTTTATCGGCCCGCCGACATTTCCGCCGAATTGGTAGTTGGTGAAGTCCTCAGTTGGAAGACGGGCAGCGACTGCGTCCGGGTTCTGGCCCGATAAGCTTTGATTGCGGAAGAAAAGGAATGCCGCACCGGAGAATTGGTTTGTGCCGGATTTTGTTACAACATTGATGAAGCCGCCCGAGCTGCGTCCAAATTCCGCCGATGCGCCGACCGGAACTACCTGAAACTCCTTGACCGATTCAAGACTGATCGTAAATGCGGGCCGTTGGCCGCCACGCTGTTCGCCAAAGAACGGGTTGTTGGAGTCTGCGCCGTCGATAGAGACATTGTTCTGAATGCCTTTTTGGCCATTTATGGTTATCTCGTCGCCGTCCGGACCCTGGACTATCGAAACACCCGGCGTCAGTAAAGCAAACCGCGAAAAATCGCGTCGATTGATCGGTAAATTTTCGACCGAACGCTCGTTTATTTGTGTGGAAAGCTCGGTTCGCGCGGTATCTACACTTTCCGGTTCGGCGGAAACATTAACCGTTTCAGTGGCCGAACCGACCTTCATATCGATCTTTAGGGCAAGCGTTTGACCTACCGTCACGTCAACATTTTCAAGAACGGACTTCGAAAAGCCTGAAGCGTCGGTGGTAATTCGGTACTTGCCGAGCGGCAGTAATGGTGCGTTGAAGAAACCGTCCGAATTGGTCGTCACAGTTCTCTCGGATCCGGTCTGAGTGTTTTTTACATTGACCGAGGCACCGCTTACGACGGAGCCGTTTGGATCGACTATCGTTCCCTGAATCGTTCCAGTCGTCGCCTGCGATTGAGCAAGCACGGCGATGCCGCTCAGCAACAAAAACGTAAACGCGAAAATTAACCGCAGATCTTTTTTCATAAGTTTTTCCTTTGAATACAAAATTAGTGAATCTCCTAAACACAACTTCGTGACAAGAGCTTTGTAACAAGCATGCGTCCAATTAAATTAATGTTACAAAAATGTCAAAATGGGGTTACGGAATGAAGCTACCGGATTATAAGTCGGTCAATCGGGAAAGACAAATGAAAGCGTGTTAAATTTAAAGACTTTCGGTTTTGTGGCGAAGGACTAGTGTGGGGATTGGAATACAATGTTTATGTTAAGCTGTTTTTTTAACGAAAGAAGATTGAGTTTAGTTTAATGAAGCCATTCAAAATACGAAATATCGAAATAAACCCGCCGCTGATCCTGTCGCCGATGGCGGGCGTCACGGATTATACATTTCGCCGGCTTATTAAGCGGCGGGGTGGTGTTGGTTTGGTCGTTTCGGAATTTATTTCGGTGGAAGGCCTCACGCGGCATAATCCTAAATCGAAGCGGCAAATGGTGTTTGACGAGGAAGAGCGGCCATTTGCCGTCCAGATATTTGGCGGCCAAGCTCCGCGGATGGCGATGGGAGCCGAGATGGCCGAAGAGATCGGCGCGGACATTCTGGATGTGAACTGCGGATGCCCGGCCCCCAAGGTGGTCAAAAACGGCGGCGGTTCAGGGCTTCTCAAAAATATGCCGAGGCTTGAGGAAATTCTTAAAGAGATCAAGAAAGCTATAACGATCCCGCTCACGCTAAAGCTTCGCACCGGCTTTTCCGATTCGACCATAAATGTCGTCGATGTTGCAAAAATGGCCGAGCAGTGCGGAGTTGAACATATCCAGGTCCACGGCCGCACGCGAGAGCAGGGCTACAAGGGTCTTGCGAATTGGGATATTATCAAGCAGGTCAAAGACGCTGTGAAAATTCCTGTTTCGGGCAACGGAGATATTACCACGATCGAGTACGGCTTGCGACGTTGGCGGGAGTCCGGAACTGATGGTATCTTGATTGGACGCGGTGCCATGCAGAATCCCTGGATCTTTCGTCAAATTCAAGACGCGATGGAAGGCCGCGAGCCGTATCAACCCGATCTAGCCGAAAAAAAGGTGGTGCTTTTGGAGTTTTTCGAGATGCTTAGAGCGGAGATGCCTGAGATAGTGGCGTTGGGTAAGATGAAACAGCTCGCCGGACAGTTTACAAAAGGCCTGGTTGGAGGAGCCCAGTTCCGACAGACTCTTTACCATTCGCATTCCGCCATAGAAATACTCGATAACATTACGAACTATTTTGAGAATCTTTCGGACGGTAACGGATTCGGCGATGGAATAATCGAAGCTGATGTTTTACCAATAGACTCTTGTGATGCTTTTCTCGCGGAAGATCCGGCATTAGAAACTGGTAACACAGTTTCAGTTGCACAGAGCTAGTTCGGAAGTGGGATCAGCGAGAGGAACGAGAACCGATATTGTGCGCAAAAAAATGTGAAAAATATGTTTTCTGGCGTTGCAGGTGTCACTCAACACGATTTAAACAAAAGCTAGACGCAAAACTTTTTCATCTTTGATAATAAATAGAACTACTTGAAGAACAAAATGGCACGTTTCTTTTTATTTACCGTATCAATCATTGCATTCTCCGTGTTTGCGGAGGGTCAACAGCCAAAAGGCGCGGTTGTAAACAAGTCGATATCCGGCGAATTTGTTTTACAGTCTAAATCCTCGCCAGCCTACGCCGAGCTTTTGTTAAAAAAAACCGAGCTTCAGGCCGATCTGGAGTCGCTGATCCTCGAATATACGGAAGATTATCCAAAGGTAAAAGAGATCAGATTCACGCTTGGATTGATAAAAAAGGAAAGCGAACGGCTGACTGCGGTAAAACCGGCGGAGACTTCGAGATTGACGTTGGCGCTCGGCAAATTGATCGTCAGGAAGATCGAGCTTGAAACAGAACTGTGGGGATTGCAGATAAATTACAAGGACGATCACCCAGATGTAAAAAGGGCAAAACGCAAGGTTGAGATCTATGAAACGGCGATAAAGGAGATTCTAGGCTAGCGGATCCATTTCCGCGATCGTTTCTTCCGCGACAATTTTGTACAGATCTTCGGCACCCACCTTTGACATCTGTTTCTTGTCCGGAACTTGCAGGACGGCCGCTCTCGTCACGCG
>JAYSON010000352.1:0-3634 GCA_043722725.1 Chloracidobacterium sp. | reverse complement strand
TGGGGCTATTTTTGCCAAATTTCCGATTCGACCACAAGCTACGGCTCATATTCCGGTGCGGTGCCGAACGAAAAGATTACATGGGGCAAACTCGAAGCTACGACGCCGAAGTTCATCGTTGAGTCAGATGCTTCAATCGTCGCACCGTTGATGTTTGCGTATATTTTGGGTTGGTAACGGAGGCGAACTCTAAACTTCGCTCTCGATTTACTGTGATATAATTTGCGAATGACCGTGCAGACAATACCGGAAATTGACGACATGACCGCGGCGCAACAGGTCGAGTTGATGGAGGCTCTATGGAAGAATATGAGCGAAAGAAATCTCAACGGCGAGCCTCCTGATTGGCATCTTCGATATCTCGAAGATCGCGAAAAAGCCATTGCTGAAGGCGAAGATTCATTCATCAGCCTCGATGCGTTTGAGAACGACCTGCGTAACGAGTTGAAATGAATATTAGAATACTTCGTTCTGCGAGGCTGACAGTTGCAGACGGAATAAGGTTCTACGAACGTCAAGAAGCCGGCTTAGGTGCTTACTTTTTCTCCTCGATCATGTCCGATCTGCGATCGCTGAGTATCTATGCCGGCGTCCATCAAAAATATAACGACTCTTACTACAGAATGGTTTGTACGAAGTTTCCTTATTCGATCTATTATCAAAAGGAAGGTTCGAACGTTAATGTTTACGCAGTCCTTGACGACCGACGGGATCCAAAATGGACGGAAGAAATGCTTGATAATCTCAAGTAATGAACCTATGCATAAAGCCTCGACGCCAAAATTCATCGTCGAATCGGACGCGTAGATCGTGGCATCGCTGATGTTTGGTTGATGATTAGGGCGCACAAATCTCGATTGCAAAAAGGACGGAACATGAAGAATGCCAACTGAACGTGTAACATTGTCTTTGTTTTTTAGGGTTTTTCTTCGGGTCCGTTATCGCAATAAACGGCACCCCATCGGTCATTTTTTGAGGGCCAGAGCCTAAATCTGCTTGGGTTTGTTCTTAATATCCAAACTATCCCTTCGCCGGCACATTTATCCCGCCGGCCAACAGATATTGAATAAAAACCTTCGTTCTGCCGGAGGTTACTGAACACAAAAATCTTATCGATGTCTGATATTTCTTCTTCTGGAATCAACTTGAAAGTTAAATTCTTGATCTTCGGAAGCCATCCCTGTTTAATCGGAATATCGAATGCAGAGTCAGATTTATTAAGAACAACGGAAATAAATTTGGCTATAGGAATCGTCACAGGAATTCGTTTAGGCCTGAAATTGTAAATAAGAATACGGCCGACGGCTTGTCGTATTATTTCATCGGGCAACGGAACCTTATCGTCGCTTTTCTGAGCGACAGAGCTTGAGAGAAATAACAGACTGAAAAAAATTGTCCCGATCCATTTCTTCATACGATTATTATGATTCAGTGGAAGTGAATTAGTTACATCAATCAATGGCCTTTTTTATAGGGTTGAGTCTCACATTGGTACACTGCATAATGGTTTTTCGCGTTTGCCGGACTTTTCTTTGGAACGAGCTATCATAATCACATGCAGATTATTGTCACCGGAGGAGCAGGTTTTATTGGCAGTGCGGTTGTTTGGAGTTTAAACGAGCTTGGCCATGACGATATTCTTGTCGTCGACCGGCTGGATAAGACGGACAAGTGGAAGAACCTTGCGCCGCTCAAATTCGCCGATTATATCGACGCGGATGATTTTATTGATGAGCTTGGTGGATTCAAAGGCACCGAGACGATCTTTCATCTTGGAGCGTGTTCATCGACTACAGAAACCGACGCGGATTACATGATCCGCAATAATTATCAGTACACAAAAGATCTTTCAGAATTTGCGGTTGCGAATAACATTCGATTTATCTATGCGTCTTCCGCAGCGACCTATGGCGATGGTTCGGCAGGAATGGCAGACGGAACGAATGAGCTAAACAACCTGCGGCCGCTGAATGTTTACGGGTATTCGAAACATCTTTTCGACCAGTACGCGGCCCGCAACGGAATGTTTGACCGGATCGTCGGGCTAAAATATTTCAATGTCTTTGGCCCGAACGAGAATCACAAAGGCGATATGCGGAGTCTTGTGAATAAGGCGTTTGGCGAGATAAACGCCACGGGCATGCTCGGGCTTTTCAAGAGTGCGAATCCCGACTACGCTGATGGCGAGTTTGGACGTGACTTTATTTATGTAAAGGATGCGATCGATATGACAGTACACTTTATGGAAAACAAAACGGGCGGGCTATTCAATGTCGGTTCGGGGCGAATGAATCCGTGGAACACTCTGGCGGCGGCGATATTTGAGGCCTTGAATGTTGAACCGAACGTTCAATTTATCGACATGCCCGAGCAGCTTCGCGGACGCTATCAATATCACACGCAGGCTGATCTGACGCGAATCCGCGAGACCGGGTATACTGCGGAAACAACGCCTTTGGATGAGGCGGTGGCCGATTATGTGCAAAATTATCTAATACCGGGCAGACACTTGGGCGATTAGTTGTTTTCTTCTGCTTTGCGTCTTTGCGCCTTTGCGGGAGATGAATTTTCCCGCAAAGACGCAAAGGAGCAAAGAAGAATGAGAAAGCGGCATTTGTAAAACGCAATTCAATGAAGATATTCCACGGCACAGAAAACGCCAGTATTTTGCGGCCGACGGTTTTGACGCTTGGCGTTTTTGACGGGCTGCATCTTGGGCATCAGCGGATAATGCAAAAGGTTGTCGAGCGGGCAAAGGCTGTAAATGCAGTGCCGACGGCCATCACGTTTGACCCGCATCCGCGAGCCGTCTTGCATCCCGAATCGGCACCGCCACTGTTGCAGACTTTGGATCAGAGACTTGCGAATTTCGAGGTACTCGGTATTGAGCAGGCGATCGTCATTCCGTTCAACCGCGAGTTTGCTTCAAAGCCCGCAGAAGATTTTTTGTACGAGATCGTTAACGAGCGTTTGCATGCGAAAGAGGTTTATCTCGGCAAGGGATTTGCGTTTGGCAAGAGACGCGGAGGGAATATCGAATTGCTACGGAAATTCAGCAGCGAACTCGAATTTTTTGCCAACGAAGTGCCGGAAGTCCAGCTTCGCGGTCACCGGATAAGCTCTTCGCGGATTCGTGACCTGTTGGCGACAGGCCATGTGAATCTTGCCCGCGGAATGCTCGGCCGCCCGTATGGCGTCGAAGGTGTTATCATTCGCGGCAACCGGCGCGGGCATACGATCGGTTTCCCGACCGCAAATCTCAAACCGCACAATCGCGTCATTCCCCGTTACGGCGTTTACGCTTCCGCGACTTTGGTTGATGGAACGTGGCGGCGGAGCATCACAAATATCGGCGTACGTCCGACCTTTGAGAACGACGCCGAGCCATCTATAGAATCGTACCTGTTCGATTTTGGCGGCGACCTGTACGGCGACGTTCTCCGCGTCCGGTTTCTGCACAGAATTCGCGACGAGCGTAAGTTTGACGGAATAGACGAGTTAAAGGCACAGATCGAGAAAGACTCGGGGCGGGCACTGAACTATTTCCGGCACGAGGGCGTACGGAATATGTTAGATTTGCTGTGAGGTAAGTTTATGGATATCACGATATCAGTTTCCGAGAAGGCAGTAGAAA
>JAYSON010000351.1:0-6952 GCA_043722725.1 Chloracidobacterium sp. | reverse complement strand
ATTATCGGTATGGCTATGTCAGCCGTTTCGGTTCTTTTTTGGCCAGCCGGAGTGGTTTGGTTCGGATTGACGAGGGATGTGATGCTCATGTGCGCTGTTACATCCCTTCTGGGTGCCATCTGGCTCCAGATCGCAACAATTCATCACATAATGCTTGAGAAAAAAGGTGAGACAATCTGAATCTCTCGCTTAATCCGACGAACTCGCACGAGCAAGTCAATAAAGCAACGATGACTTAAAAGAAAAGGAGATATTCAATGTGTTTTTCAGCTCCGGCAAGTTTTATCGCGGGAACCGCGTTGTCTGCGATCGGCTTGGTAGCGCTCAGAAACACAAGGAAGCGAACCGAAGTGCCTTTCGCGATGATTCCACTGCTGTTTGGTATCCAGCAGTTTACTGAGGGAGTCATCTGGCTGACGTTCAGTTACGACGCACCGATTCTCAAGGAGACGATGACGTATCTGTACTCAGTTTTCTCGCACGTGCTATGGCCAATTTATGTTCCACTCGCTGTTGGAATTATGGAGGCCGTGCTCTGGCGTAAGAAAGCGATATTTGCGTTCGGGGCAGCCGGACTTGCCGTGGGGCTCTACCTTCTCTATTACATAGTGGCCACCCCTATGGTCGCGGAAGTCGTCGGGAGGCACATCGTATATGATTCGCCGCATTTCTACTTGATACCTGTAATGATCGTCTACCTTGCGGCGACGTGTGTCAGTTGCTTTTTTTCGAGTCACGGATTCGTGAAATTGTTTGGCGGGTTGATGTTGTTGTCCTTCGTCGGGGCATACATTGTTCATGTCGTGGCGTTGGTGTCGATTTGGTGCTTCTTCGCGGCGATCTTGAGTCTGCTTATCTATATTCACTTAAGATTCAGAGACCTCGGAGGGTTCCCAAAATCAGTAGTAGTGTGAATTAAAAAAACTCGAGGAACGATATGAACCTATCAAAATTTTTACATATTATCAGCGTTGTTTTAGGATTTATCGGTATGGCTATGTCAGCCATCTCCGTTCTTTTCTGGCCAGTGGGCGTGGTTTGGTTTGGAATGACAAGGGATGTGATGCTCATGTGCTCCACTACCACTCTTCTCGCGGCCATTTGGATTCAAATCGCAACAATTCATCACATAATGCTTGAGAAAAAAGGAGAGATAATCTGAATTTGGGTCTTTCGAGAATTTGTGAAGGTGAATTAAAGGCTTAACGCAAAATACAGGTTTTTCGCGTTTTTACAGAGCTATCGATATTAGGAGTAGCATGAACGGGAAAATTAATTTAAGAAACCTGACGCTTTGCTTGACGTCACTTTTTGGCGCAGCGTCTCAAGCATCGGCCCACGAAAAGTGGTTTCACGAAGCCCAAAATTACGGGCTGCGTTGGGATTTATTCTTTCGCCCTTTGCCGCTTGGTTTGTTCGGGGCGGTGCTGCTTGCAACGCTCGCCGCCTGGCTATGGTGTCGAAAGCGGGGGGCGAGGTTTTGTACAGGGACCGGAAAAGTTTGGAACCACTGATGATCGCCGTTCCGCATTATATGGTTTGATTCCCGCGATTCTCGGAATTCACGTTGCCGTGCCGCTGCTTGTGAGCGGCGTGAACGGCGAACTGTTCACGCCGAATAACAAACTGTCCGGCGTGTGGATGTATGCTCTCGGTTTGGCTCAGACCGGTATCGCGCTTGCGGTTTTTTATGGGGCATTTACGAGAGTTGCTGCCGTTGCATTGGGGGTTTTGTGGTTTGCCGGAATTTTTCTGGTAGGGCTTGAGACGATGCTCGAAAGTTCTATGTATATGGGATTCGCCGTTTTCTTTTTTCTGGCCGGACGCGGCCCGATTTCTATTGACCCCTAATTCTACCGCGTCTCGAGCCGTCCGCTCACTTGATGGAAAAAGCTATTCCGGCGTTGAGGGCAGGTTTGGGTCTGAGTCTTATATTCGTTGCTTTCACCGAGAAGTCTGCAAACATCCCGCTTGCTTCGGCCTTTCTCGAACGCTATCCGCTCAACTTCACGGCTACTCTTGGCATCCCGATGTCGAACGAGACGTTTGTCTTATTCGCCGGCGCAGTGGAATTGCTCGTCGGACTGTGGATACTGTTCGGTATTTTCCCCCCGCGAAATTATATTGATTGCTTGGATTCCGATCAATTTAACCCTGACCATTTTTAACTGGACGGAGCTTAGCGGACATTTGCCGATTTACGGTACGTTCGCGGACTTGTTAATATGGTCGCAGGGACGCGAAAATCTTTCGCTCTGGTTTCGCGGACTACGCGAATATCCTTTGTCAATTTTAGGCAAAAAGGACGGAGAGTCACAATCGCATTCGACATCCATTGATTTCGACACCAAAATAATTTAGAAAGCAATTTATGATTACGGATAGTGTTCTCGCCAAAGGATCAGACGTGTAACTCTATACTGGCTGCGATCTCTGACGTATCGCTTGACCTGACAGTTACTGACAGGTTGTATGATTGAATAGTTGAATGAAGCCAATTTCCACAAAGAGGAATTGCGGAGGACAAACAATATGGAAAAGGTGGTCGACCCGATCTGTGGAATGACGATTTCACCCGAGACTGCGGCTGGAGAATATAAATACGAGGGCAAGACTTATTACTTTTGCTCAAAAGGCTGCCTCGAGAAATTTAAGGTTCAGAACGAGCCGGCGGCGAATTTTGTTCAGATCGGGCCGGATATGGAAGCTGTGCAACATGGCGAAATGATGGCGACGCCGCCCGGTGCGGAAACCGACCCAGTGTGCGGTATGTCGGTAAATCCTGAAACAGCGGCCGGAAAATACGATTACAACGACAAAACCTACTACTTTTGTTCTACAGGCTGTCGGGAAAAATTCAAGAAGGATCCCGAATCTTTTCTGAAGCCGCAGCAAGACGCCGCCGACCTCCCTAAAGGCGTTGAATACACCTGCCCGATGCACCCGGCGATTGTTCAGATCGGGCCGGGAAGCTGTCCTATATGCGGCATGGCATTAGAGCCGAGATTGGTGTCGCTTGATGACAAGCCCGACGCCGAGCTTGGTTATATGACAAGACGTTTTTGGGTGTGTTTGATTTTAACAGTACCCGTTTTCGCCTTGGCGATGTTGGAGATGGTTTCGAGTTTTGAACATTTCGTTTCGCCACGCATGTCGTTGTGGATTCAATTTGTGTTGGCGACTCCAGTTGTTTTTTGGGGCGGTCTGCCATTTTTTCAACGCGGCTGGGCCTCGATCATGAACGTCAGCCCGAACATGTTCACCCTGATAGCGATCGGAACGGGGGCGGCACTGTTATACAGTTTTACTGCCTTGTTTTTTCCCGATCTTTTTCCGTCATCCTTTCGCAATCACGGAGGCGTAGTTCCAGGTTACTTTGAAGCTGCGGCTGTGATCACGACGCTGGTCTTGCTGGGTCAGGTTCTGGAACTGCGTGCGAGAAGCCAAACGAGTTCGGCACTAAAGGAACTCCTCGGACTAGCACCGAAAGTGGCTCGTGTCATTCTGGATGACGGAACAGAAGCGGAAATCGGACTCGCCGAAGTGCAGGTCGGAACAAAACTGCGAGTTCGCGCAAATGACAAGGTCCCGGTTGACGGCGTTGTTTTGGAAGGGCAGAGTTCGGTGGACGAATCGATGATCTCCGGCGAGCCGATACCGGTACTTAAGGAAGCGGGAACTGAAGTGATCGGAGGAACACTCAACGGCAGTGGCAGCTTTGTAATGAAGGCCGAAAAAGTCGGAAGCGAGACTATGCTCGCCCAAATTGTGCAGCTCGTCGGGGAAGCTCAACGCAGTAAAGCGCCTATTCAAAACTTAGCGGACAGGGTTTCGTTCTACTTTGTTCCGGCGGTGATACTAACAGCGATCATCACTTTTGCCGTCTGGGCATTTCTCGGCAATTTTGTTTTTGGATTCGCTTGCGCGGTAGCAGTTTTGATCATTGCGTGTCCGTGTGCCCTTGGCCTCGCAACGCCGATGTCGATAATGGTCGGCACGGGGCGCGGCGCGAAATCAGGCGTGTTGATCAAAAAAGCCGATGCTTTGGAAGCGTTGGAAAAAATTGATACGCTGGTCGTCGATAAGACTGGAACGTTAACGGAAGGAAAGCCGCGTTTACAGCAAACAATGGCCTTCACCGGGCTAGATGAGCTGGAGGTCCTTAAAATATCTGCCGCTCTTGAAAAACTGAGCGAACACCCCTTGGCCACGGCTATCGTCAAAGGCGCGGAAGACTTAACCCTGCCGAAAGTTGATAAATTCGAATCCGTAACCGGCAAAGGCGTGATGGGCGTGATCGACGGGAAGCGATATTTGCTTGGAAACAGCAAATTATTAGAAGAAAATGCCTTGATTCTGTCTTCAGATATTCAAAAACAAGCGGAAGATTTGCGGAACGACGGACAAACCGTAATGTTCGTCGCTTCCGACAAAGAAGTTATTGGCCTCCTTGGTGTGGCAGACACGATCAAAGACTCGGCAAAGGAAGCTGTCGAGAGCCTCACTCGCGATGGAATCGAAGTGATAATGCTGACCGGCGACAATCAAACGACGGCTTCAGCCGTTGGCAAAAAACTTGGTATTGTGAAACTCGTTGCGGAAGTTCTACCCGAGGATAAGGCGAAAGTAATAAGGGATCTACAGGCAAAACGAAAAATTGTCGGTATGGCTGGCGACGGCGTGAACGATGCTCCCGCGCTCGCTCAGGCAGATGTCGGTGTTGCTATGGCAACAGGTACCGACGTAGCGATCGAGAGTTCGGATATTACCCTAATTCAGGGCGATCTACGCGGTATTTTGCGGGCGAGGAATCTATCGAAAGCGACAATGAGCAATATTCGACAGAATCTCTTCTTTGCATTCGCCTATAATCTGATCGGCGTTCCGATCGCAACGGGAATCTTATATCCTTTTTTCGGCATTCTACTATCTCCGATGATCGCGAGTGCAGCGATGACGTTCAGTTCTGTGTCAGTGATCAGCAATGCGCTGCGGCTTCGAAAAATCGAATTATGACATCTGACAGGTTTGTCCACACATTAAGCTACAGTTCATCGTCGAAGCAGACCCCGAACAAGTCGACGAGACTTCCTTTGACACTTTATTCGGCACCATTCGCTTGCACAGCTCTCAGAAACCAGTAGATTTGGAGGTTACATGAAAAGAAAGGTCATCTATGTCTCAATAGCGGTCGTGTTGACGGCCCTGTCGGTCTTCGCCCATGATTTGTTCCTGAAGCCGGAACGCTTTTTCGTGAAGGTGAATGAAAAGGTTACGATAAATATCCTGAACGGTTCGTTTCAGGCCAGCGAAGGAACGGTAAGCTATGCCCGCCTAAAGGATGTCAGCATCCTTTGGCCATCCGGCAAACGCACGAACCCGACGGAAACTGACTTTACAAAGAATGAAACAACGTCGTTTCTTAACCTCGTGCCGACGGAGGCCGGAACTTATGTTGTGGGACTTTCAACAATGGAGCGAGAGATCGATCTTGAAGGGGCGGATTTTAATGAGTATCTTGAGCACGACGGAATCCCGGACACTCTGGCCGAGCGAAAAAAGAAAAACGAGCTCGACAAAAAAATCCGGGAGCGTTATTCGAAACACGTGAAAACAATCTTTCAGGCGGGGGATTTACAGACGGAAAACTTCAAAACGGTGCTTGGGTATCCTGTCGAACTCGTTCCTCAATCCAATCCCTACAAATCGAAAAAGGGTAAGACGCTGGCTATCATATGCTTGAAGGACGGCAAACCGCTCATAAACCAATATGTGATGTCGGGTCGTGAATTGGAAGGAAAATTGATACCTGAGGCTAATCTCCGAAGCGACAAAAATGGCGTTGTAAGAGTTAAACTGAACGGTTCGGGGAAATGGTATGTAAGATTTATTAGCATGACCCGCCTTGATGATCCGAAACTTAACTACGAATCGAAATGGGCAACTTTAACCTTTGAAATAAAATAAGCTTTCAATGAGCGTTCGTTCCGCCAAAATTCTGCTTGTCGATGATGATCATTCGTTGCGTCGAGTACTCGAATTTCAACTCGACGAGGCAGGCTATTCGGTCGTCGCGTCAGGAGCGGGCCGCGAAGCATTGGAGTTTTTTTCGCGGGAGGAATTTGACTGTCTGATCACCGACTGGCGAATGCCGCAAATGACTGGTTCCCAACTGGTCCAGCAAGCGACCGCGATCAAAAGCGAAATACCGATAATTGTTATTACTGCGTTCGGCGATGTTGACACGGCTGTCGAAGCAATGCGCGGCGGAGCCTTTGATTTCATCACCAAACCTTTTAACCGCCAGGAAATTCTCCTGACCGTCGAAAAAGCTCTAAAGTATGGTAGTGTCCTCGCGGAAAATCGTCGGCTGAGGCGACGGGTCCATGAAGAATTTCGTATTGAGAACATAATCGGAACCTCCGAGAAGATGCGTCAGGTTTTCGATTTGATCGAACGTGTTTCAAAAACGGATGTAACGATATTGATCGAGGGCGAATCCGGGACCGGTAAGGAATTGATCGCAAAAGCAATACATGCCTTCGGGACGAGGAAAGAACACCCTTTCGTAGCGATCAACTGTGCGGCCATACCTGAAATGTTGATCGAGGCAGAGCTTTTTGGATACAAAAAAGGTGCATTTACCGGAGCAATCGGTGAATCTAAGGGTAAATTCGAAGAAGCCGATGGCGGAACGATATTTCTGGACGAAATTGGAGCAATGCCCGTGCAAGCTCAAACCCGGCTTTTGCGGGTTATACAAGAGCAGGAAGTTACCCGCCTTGGGGAAAATGCTCCGCGAAAAATTGACGTACGAATAATTGCCGCCACGAACGATAATCTACCTGAACTAATCAAACAAAACGCCTTTCGTGAAGATCTTTATTACCGTTTGGCCGTGGTGCCGATAACAATCCCGCCTCTCCGTGAACGCCGCGAAGACATTCCGATC
>JAYSON010000350.1:0-3960 GCA_043722725.1 Chloracidobacterium sp. | reverse complement strand
GCTCCTTTTGATTGCAGTTAAAAGATGCGTCAAATCTACTTCAACTTACCCTCCACTGCCATTCTCAAAAGTTGCACTTATTATATGAATTCAAGGCCTAACATCTCAATGAGGACGGCACAACGTTGCGAGAATGAAACGCAAAGACTAGTCGAACTATAAAGCCTTTTAATGAGATTGTCACGAGTTCAAATAGTGAAATCAAAATCGAAACCGTGCTCCGAAACGAACATATCTAGGGTCTTGAAACAGATTCGGCAGGTTGTAGTCATTTCTTGAACCCGTTGAACTGACACCACGTAAATTCAGGAAATTTTGAACAAACGGTTGAATACCGCCTCGATTAAAAAGAGTGTCATATACCCGGACTTGTCCCGAACAGGTCGTGCATCCGCTTTGAGCAAGCGTTGAAGATGTGAAATTGGTCGCACTTATCGACGTTTGTCGAGCCAGTTCGTTTAGTTCTCCGAATACGTTAAGAACAACAAAATAGGGTTCCACAGAAAATCTTCGGTCGCTGCCAAATGAATACCGGTGGCCGACGCGCAGATCGGTTTCGGAGAATGTTTCCGTTCGTCCCAGATCTCCGCGTCCGAACAGGATTGAAGTTGAATCTCCATAAAGATTATAGATCGTAGTTAGCGGCGTACCCGATTGAACTGTCGTAAACGCCGACACGCTAGTGCGGTTCGCGTTTCCGCTCCAGTCGAAGTTATATCCGCCGTAGGCCTTAAAAACATGCGGCCGATCGGTGGCCAGACGGCTGTTATCACGAATCCCCTTCGAATCAAAGCCCTGCGACGGAAGATTAAAATAAGCCGTAAGATTTGGTGCCACTCGCCCGAATTCGTCTGAGCTGGCTAACCCCGAATAATTTCCGACTAGCCGGCTATATGTGTAATTTGCGTTTACAAAATAATCGGACGATTGTTTGTCCACGCGAATCTCGAAGGCGTCGAAGTCGCGCTTCGCCTTCGCGCAAGGAACACGCGCGGAATTCGTACCTTCGCAAGCAAGGCCGAAACCCGGATTGCCAAGAACATATGCCTGCGAACCCTGCGCGTTAACTAGGCCTATATCCTCGATGGCGCGGTCGAGTTGTTTGTGAATGTATCGTCCGGCGACCGACAAGCCCTTTGCCAACTCCTGCTCGACACCAATTGCATATTCTGTCTGACGAGGAGGCTTGATGCCCGGATCAACCGCGCCTGCGAAAAAGGCATTGCTATCCGGAAGATTGATCGCAACACGAAAGTCTAATTGGCAGACGCTGTAACCGGTGCCGGCAGTGATCGGACAGGTACCGCCCGGATGATCGACATTGTTTCCAAGGATCGCGGAATACGTGTAATTCGAATACAGGGCTCCGCGTGACGGCAATATCTCAAAGTAGTCCCGGCGAAAGAGATCGCCGCCAAATAAGCTACGCGAAAGGTTAAACTTGGTCCGGTCATAGTACCAGCCGTAGGATCCGAAGGCCTTCGTCTTTCCGTTTCCGAACAGATCGAACGCAAAACCGAGTCGCGGAGCGATCTTGTCGCCCCATCCAAATTCGAGAGTGTTCGAGGCGGACTTGACGAAATTTGCGACCCTCTCATTCTCGAATCTTACGCCCAGGTTGAGTGTTAGACGAGATAATACCTGCCAGGAATCCTGAGCAAAAATGGCATGATTGGGCCTCGTCGCCTCGCCGACCGTACCGAATCTCTGTAAATAACCTGAGCCGAAATTTCCAGTAGTCGAATTCTGTCCTGTTAGGTTGCTGATCGGTATTCCGTAGAATAAGGCCACAAGACCGGTGTCCGTGTATCCTTCTTTGACCGAATTGAATAGCCGATTGAATTGATAGCCAGATCGGAAATTATGCCGTCCGAAGGCTTCGATGCCAGATACTACGGCATCCGTATCGAAAGTTATTCTCGATGACACATCATAATCGCGAACTGAATTATTGGCGATATTTTGAAAACCAGATGAGCAGCCGGAACCAGGAATGCCTCCTGGGTTTCCCGACGAGCTGCATAAGAATCTTGTAATACGGGGTGTTCCGTAGGATCCCAGCTTTTCGTTTAGAAAACTTCTCCCTGCACGAACGTTAAGCAGCAAGTTCTCCGTTGCATTCCATGTGATCTGGCCATTAACCGTACTCGCATTTTGCCTGCCGCAGCGGGTAGCGAGTAATTCCGCCCCACGCAAGCCGCTGGCTGTCTGCGGCACGCCGTTGAAACCCTCGATTTAACGGTAAAGCACCGTCCTGGATGATCGGGTTGTAAATAAATGACCCGAATATCCGGAGATTTGACGTTGGCTGGGAATCAAGGCGAAGAAACGCGGCCTCCGTTCGAATATTAGATTCATACTTGATCGATTCCCTGACGGCTCGATTGACAGGGTTTGAGCCGGTCGTGAAATAGTCTATCGTTCGGTCGACCGCATAGATTTGCGGTGAATATGATGAGAAAAACCAAAGCCGGTCCTTAATGATCGGGCCGCTCAATGTCGCGGTTGGGAAAAAGCCGTTTCCGCCGTCCTTCTTAGGCTGGAAATATTCAAGCTGGCCTGATGAAGAGCCAAACCTGTTAAGAAAGACATTTGGTTTTCCCTGTAAATTTGCCGGTGTAAAAGACGTTCCGAATTCGCCGCGCCATCGGTTATTTCCACCTTTAGTAATGACGTTAATAACTCCGCCAAACGCGCCGCCAAACCTTCCTTCGGTTCGATCGGTTATGACCTGAACTTCCTGCAGAAGCTCGAGCGGCAGGTTATTGTTTGCATCCAGAAGTCCTGTCCTAAAATTTGTTACTTCCTGGCCGTCGATGAAGTATGTGTTCTCGCTGCCAGAGGCTCCGTTGATCTGAAAGCCACCGGCGAGAACCTCCCGACGGACAGCGGGTGCATATTTCAAGGTGGAGCCAAAAGTAGTTTTTACCGGAACAACTTCGGACAACCACGACGTTACCTTATCTACATAATCAGGGGCGGAAATTGGCCGACCCGCATTGAGACTCGGATTCAGCCTTGTCGGCATTCCAGCCGAAACCTGGAACTCGACCAAAAAGTCGGAAAAGTTGGGAGCTTTTACTGAAATCCTATATCTGCCTGGGGGGATTTCGGCAAGAATGAAATTCCCATCGGCATCCGAACTAATATTTTTTCGGAGGCCAGTTGTATCATCCGTGTTTTCGATAGACACAATAGCACCGCTGATTAGGACACCCGATTGGTCAGTTATTGTTCCTTCAACGCCCCCGGTGGTGGCCTGACTCAATGTCGTAATCGTTAAAGATAAAGTGAAAAAAAGGGTCAAAAGTGCGAAAGAAAATTTGTAGTTGTTTGACATTATTATTGCTTCAAAAAATTTGATTAGTTTTTGCCTACCACGCTTATCCGTTTGCTGAATCTTAATCGCAAAGCGATTCCTAAGATCAGGACGGAAAACGAATGATCGGAAGTCATGACTAGATTTAGAGATTAAATACAGTTACTGGTACTGGGGAAATTGGTCGTCGGAGTTTCCCACAATAAGGCTAGCACAAAACAAGGAATACCGAGAAATTTGGTTTAGAGCACGTTCTGTGAGATATTATCAGAACAATAAATGACCGGTAGTCGTAATTAAATTTGCGGAATATAAAAATCAGAAGAGGCTAAAAATGAGCATTATCGACAAGGTGAAAGAAGCGGCGATGAACCAGTTTATCGAGGTCATTGAATGGCTAGATGACTCGCAGGACACGCTGCTTTACCGCTTTCCTGTCTATCAGCAGGAGATTAAGAACGGAGCGCAATTGATCGTGCGTGAATCGCAGGCGGCGGTTTTTGTATTCGAAGGCGAGGTGGGCGACGTTTTTACGCCCGGGCGCTACACCGTCGAGGGTGGAAATACGCCTATCTTGTCGAAGCTCGGAGCATGGAAATACGGCTTTAATTCGCCGATCAAAGCCGAGGTCTATTTTGTTA
>JAYSON010000349.1:0-24866 GCA_043722725.1 Chloracidobacterium sp. | reverse complement strand
CGACTGGGTCGAACATTTCGGTCGTGGACGGCTTGATTGCTTCTGTTGGTGAAAGCCGGAATGGTTCTTCGCACAATCGGTTCACCGATGCTTACGGCCTGACTGTATTTCCGGGATTTATTGACGTGCACATTCACGGTGCCGTTGGTGTTGATGTCAATGCGGCTGATACGGATGGCTTGGTCGAGGTTGCGACGTTTCTTGTTTCGAACGGCGTGACGGCGTGGGTTCCGACGCTGGTGCCGGATTCGGATGAGGATTATCGTCGCGCGATAGCGGCTATTGACAGGCTGATTGAGATTCAGGCCGGACGGCCGATCGCGCAGGCTGTTGGGGTGCATTATGAGGGCGTGTTTGCGAATGAGAAGATGTGCGGAGCATTGCGACCGGAGTTTTTCAAAACATTCACGGGCGATGAACTCTCGGAGCTTCCCCGGTTGAAACATGGTGTCCATATGATGACATTCGCACCGGAGATCGACGGCGGGATCGAACTGACGCGTGAATTGGTTCGCCAGGGTTGGGTCGCGTCGATAGGACACACAAAAGCGGAAATTTCCATTCTAGATCAGGCGTTCGCCGCCGGGGCAAGGCATTTGACGCATTTTTACAACGCTATGACAGGGCTGCATCACCGCGATGTAGGGGTAGTTGGCTGGGCGTTGACGAACGACTCGGTGACGTTCGATATTATTGGCGACGGAATTCACGTGCATCCGAAAGTGCTGGAGTTTGCCTGCCGGAGTAAGACGTCAGATAAGGTGACGCTAATAAGTGATTCGGTTGCTCCGACGGGTTTGGGCGATGGAGTGTATGAAATTTGGGGCGAGAAGGTTTCAGTCGTAAACGGCCGCACCGAGAACGAGCGGGGAAGTATTGCCGGTTCGGTCATTACTATGCGGGATGCGGTGAAACGAATGTTGTCGCTTGGATTCTCCGCCGTCGAAGTTGCCAAAATGGCATCGTTAAATCCAGCACGATTATTGGGCATCGATAATAGTTATGGATCGATCGAGGTAGGAAAGCGCGCCGATATTGTTGCCCTGGATGACGACGGAAATGTGAAATTCGTTATGGTCGGCGGAAAAATAGCGTTTGAAGCTTGAAAGTTTGGAGTTACGCTTTTATATAGTTTTTCATCATCGTCCTGGCCGCCTAAAGACGGAACTCCAAACTCGGCCTTCCCGCTATTGTATTGTTAGACGAAAACCACATTGCCGCGACCGTATATATTTCGTCATGTTGTGTAAAGAATTGTAAAAGTTGATCGCAAGCCTTTGTTTTGCCGTAGAATCGGGTAGGTATGAGCAAGGTATTGATCATTGACGATGACGAAGAACTGTGTGAGCTTGTCTCCGAGTACTTGGCTGTCGAAGGCTTTGAAACAGAGTGTGTACACGACGGTGAAAGTGGGCTCAAAAGCGCGATATCCGGAAGTTATGATATGGCGATACTCGACGTAATGCTGCCCAAGATGAATGGGTTCGATGTTTTGCGAAATTTGCGCGAGAAATCGGCGTTGCCCGTGATAATGCTTACGGCCCGCGGCGAAGATATGGAGCGGATCGTCGGATTGGAGATCGGAGCCGACGATTATCTGCCGAAACCGTTCAACCCGCGTGAGCTTGTCGCACGTTTGCGGGCGATACTTCGCCGGGTGAATAGCGAAAACGGCGATGAAGGAGCGGCTGAAAAGCTGCATGTCGAAGACCTCGACATCTCGTCGTCGTCACGTTCGGCAAAATTGGATGGTATTGAGATCGGGCTGACATCCGTCGAATTCGATCTGCTGACGGCACTGGTGCGCGAGGCCGGAAAGATCGTCAAAAAGGAGGACTTGAGCGAAAATGTGCTCGAACGCGTCCTTTCACCTTACGACCGGAGCCTCGACATGCACATCAGTAATTTGCGAAAGAAACTTGGGCTGAGAGCGGACGGCACGGAAAGGATCAAGACCGTACGCTCGGTCGGCTACATCTATACATTCGTATGAACTTGTTTCTCAAAATCTTTCTATGGTTCTTGGCTGCGATCGCGTTGATGGTCGGCGTGGTCGTATTTCTCAACTGGACGGTGCAAACCGAGCCGGTCGTCAGTCGATGGCGAATTTCTGTTCGGAACCAGACAAATATTTACGCCGCTACCGCGGTTCAGATTTATGAGAATCAAGGCGAGACGGGTTTGACCCAATTTCTCGACCGGATACGGCAAGCCGAAACAATTGGTGAAGTAAACATTATCGGCGAAAACGGTAGAATCTGGGCCGCAGACGGGGTAGATGCAGAGCGTTATAACGAGCTTGTCTCGAAGGCACTGCAAAGCGACACGGTCGAGATCGAGCTGAACCAGCCGGAAACCGCTCTTTCGGCACGGCAATTTATCCTCCGGAATGGTGAGAAGTACGTGTTGATTGTCCGCTGGGAGAGGCCGCGGTTCACTCCTTTCTTTGGCGAATCGCCTTTCAGGTATATCCGATATGGCGCTTTGCTGCTGACCGCTTTTCTGCTTTGCTGGGCTCTTGCGAGGTATCTTTCATCACCCATCGGCAAGCTGAGGAAGGCGACGCAAAGGCTTGCTGACGGCGACCTGACAGCCCGTGTTGCCGATCAGGTCGGCAATCGTCGCGACGAACTTTCGGCGCTGGCCAAGGACTTTGACGTTATGGCCGAACGGATCGAATCGCTTATTACATCTCAAAAACGGCTATCGCGCGACGTTTCGCACGAGCTGCGTTCGCCGCTCGCGCGTATGAACGTGGCTCTCGAAATAGCGAAACAGAAATCGAACGGTGAGACGTCGCCCGTGCTGCAGCGGATCGAGACCGAATCGAACCGCCTCAACGCAATGATCTCAAGCCTGCTTACACTGTCAAAACTTGAAACCGGTTCGCAGGATTTCGAGCGCCATGAATTAAATCTAAAAAGTTTGGTCGAGCAGGTGGCGGCGGACGCCGATTTTGAGGCGCATGCGAAAAGTAAGTCAGTGAGGATATTGCAGACGGTCGATTGCCGCGTTTTGGGCAGCGAGAGCCTGATCCGAAGCGCGGTCGAGAACGTGCTTCGTAATGCTGTTCGATATACAAAAGAGGGAACCGAGGTTGAAGTTTCGCTGTCCAACGGCGGCGGAAACGCTGTCCTGCGGGTGCTCGACCACGGCGGCGGCGTGCCGGAAGCGGAACTGAGCAATTTATTTAGGCCGTTTTACCGCGTTGGCGAGGCACGTGATAGAGGTTCGGGCGGAACGGGGCTTGGGCTGGCGATAGCCGAACAGGCGATCCGAGCTCATCAAGGCACGATAACGGCCAGAAATACAGTTGATGGTTTGCAAGTTGACATCACATTGGCATGTCAGAACCGCGAGCGGTAGCGACCGGGTTCGAACTAAACCGAGTTTCGTTCGCGTCGGGCGGATGCGAACGATCTGATCGCCAGTATGACGAACGCAAGGCAAACTATCGCCGTCGATGCCTGCGACAAAACTGCCGGCGAGGCCGAGAGTTCGCTCATCTTTGAAACCAGCCGACCTGCCGTTGCGATAAATCCGAGCAGTGCAACGACAATCGCAGCGTGCATCAGATGTTTACGCAGTCCTTCTTTCATTCCTGCCAGTACACCTAGCAAGGCCATGACGATGCCAATGAACGCCGGTATTAGGGCGGTAACGCTGGCTTTGTCATTGGTCACACCATGAATGTATCCGGCGACCCCGATGAGAACGAGCAGAATTCCGCAAATAATTGATATTGATGGCATTTTGTTTGTTGATAAGAAACTTGATTTAAAGTACTCGTAAATTCCGTCGGAGCGAGAGATTTATGGGCCACTCTGCGTGCTTTGCGGTCAAAATTATCTTAACCGCAAAGTACGCGAAGCGACTCAACGCTTCTGAACGGGCAAAATAATCGCCGACGCGTTTCTGCCGCCGAAATAGACGCGCTGCGTCGCCTTTTGAAACTCCTTGTTTGTTGCCAGCTTGTAATTTGCCATGTATTTCTGCGGGTTTCTCGCCACCAGCGGGAACCATGTGCTCTGTATCTGCACCATGATGCGATGGCCTTTTTTGAAGGTGTGAACGACGCCGGGCATCATGAACGCTAGTCTTGTTGGCGTATTCGGCGTCAAAGGCGACGGTTTTTCGAAGTTGTTGCGAAACCTTGCGGGCATAGGTTCGCCGCGTAGCAGCATTTGATAACCGCCGGGCTGAAACACTGTCCATGCCGAATTCACCGGCGGCTTCACGCCTTCGGGAAATCGGTAATCATCCGGAAAAACGTCGATCAGTTTCACGATAAAATCCGAATCCGTGCCGGTTGATGAAACGACCAATGACGGCTTAATGTCGCCCGCAACGAGTACATCATCTGTAAGGGGCTCGGTCTGATAAACCAGCACGTCCGGCCGCGTCGATACGAATCGCTGATCTTCCGTCATAAAATCGCGCGGGTAATTGAGCGTGATCTTTTGCGTGTAAGGAACAGGTTTCGCCGGGTCGGAAATGTATTGATCAAATCCGCCCGTGCCTTTCGGCATCGTAAACGAGAGGCCGCCGTCAACGGTCATATAAAGCGCCATGTCAGTGCCGTTGGTCGGTTCATAAGTCGGAAACGCCTTCCATTCATGCGAGCCGGTGTCGTATAAATTCACTTCCTTGATCGCCGAAATATCGCCTTTATCCTTCAAAAAATGGTTGAAGAACGGAACTTCTATCTTCGCCCGATAATATTCACCGGTTTTCTGTGTGAAGTAGGCAGTGCCGAGCCAGTCGCCGTCCGCTCTAGACCAACCACCGTGATCCCAGGGGCCGACGACAAGAACATTATAGATACCCGGATTTTGCCGCTCAATATGTTCGTAAGTTTTTAGTGTGCCATACAGATCTTCGTTGTCGTACCAGCCGCCAACTGTCATCGTCGCACATTTGATATTTTTCAGTTTCGGTAGAATATTACGATCCTTCCAGAACTGATCGTAGTTTGGATGCAGCATCATCGCGTCCCAAAATCGGATGCGTTCGCGAAGCTGTTTTTCGTATAAGTCGCCTGAATTTTTCAGGCCACCCATCTTGAGATAATATTTATACCCGTCCTGCGTTCCAAAATCGAACGGTTTGAGGGCCGTCGGCGAAGGCCCGATCGGCGTCGGGCGCGCCTGACCGAAACCATCGAAAAAATTATAATTTTGGGCTAGGAATAACGCTCCGTTATGGTGCATGTCGTCGCCGTGAAACCAATCTGAAACCGGTGCCTGCGGCGAGCACGCCTTCAGCGCCGGATGCGAGTCAATCGAACCCGCACTCGCGTAAAATCCGGGGTATGAAATACCGTAAATCCCGACGCGGCCATTATTATTCTGGACATTTTTTATTAGCCATGCAATCGTGTCGTATGTATCGGTCGATTCATCGATCTGTTGCGGCGTGTTGTTGGCGATGTCGGGTCGCACGTCCTCAAACTGCCCTTCGCTCATCCAACGCCCGCGAACATCCTGATAAACAAAGATATATCCTTCGCGAGCAAAAAGCTCATTCGGCCCCAGCCGCTCTTTAAACTGGTCTTTGCCGTCCTTGTCTTTACCGTACGGTGCAACCGTGTATGGCGTGCGATTTAGAAGAATTGGATATTTCGTGGATTTCTTTTCGGGCGTGTATATCGATGTAAAAAGCTTCACACCGTCACGCATCGGTATCATTGTTTCCTGCTTATCGTAATTATCGCGAATATACTCGGCAAGCTCCTTTTGCCCGGCGGTCTGCTGGCTGAAAACAAAGCCCGAAAACAGCAATAACCCAATAATTGAAGACGGAATTCGAAAAAGACTTATGTATTTCATAGTTTCACGCAACAAAAAAAGGCTGGATTAGATCAGCCTCATTTTCGCTCATAACCTGACTAAAGACAAGCTATGTCTTAGATGGCAATATCGACGACCAGCATCACTTGAGTTCGGATGTTCAAAGCGCGCGACAATCTTTAGTACATTTGCGTTCGTCGGAATCCTCCGTTTCGAAGTCTGGCTGCAGAACGAATCATCCCTACACCACTTGCATTATCGCGGAGATTATTTTCGCATCTCGTCAATCATTGCTTCAATCGTTTGCTTCAGATGTGCCGTTATTGCTGCGTATTTCGCATCGTCGGAGAGGGACAATCCGGCAGATGTTGATTGTGATTCTGACGAGCCTGAGGCGGCACCAAATGTCCCGGCCGCTCCCGTCAGTGACAATATGTCCTTCGCATAGAACGCCTTGCCAAAACGGATCTTCACTTTTGCGGGGCGGATGCGCCAGGATTTGCGGGCCCAGACATTTTGGAGGCCGTCGAGAGCAACGGGTAGGATCGGCATGTCGAGCTCGATCGCAAGGATAGCGGCTCCTTTTTTGAAATCGTGCAGCTCGCCATCGTAGGCGCGTTCGCCTTCAGGATAGATGTTCAGCACTTTGCCACTGCGCAAGCCGATGGCACCGGCTTTCATTGCTTTCATAAGCTGCGTATCGGGATCGATAGGGACGACGCTGAGCAACTTGGCTACCCACTGCATGAAACGGCTTTGGAAAAATTCGCTTGCACCGACGTGAAATGTGCTTTTGAAGATGTCGTACGGGTAATTGGACGTGAGGACGAACGGATCGAGGAAACTCTGGTGATTCGGCGTGATCAAAAACGGGCGTTTCATTTTGCGAAGCTCTTCGATTCCGCTGACCTCGAGCTTGAAGAATACACGGCTGAACAGGTTGAAGCATTTATAAAAAGCAAAAGCTAAGGCCGTAAACAGAGGACGGTTCTGCAAGATTCCCTGAACTTCCGGAAAGTCAGGTTCGGATTCGCGGGCAATCTTTCCCCAATTTAGATGTGCCGAGACATCGAGGGCGGTTCCCGTTTCGCCAACATGACGTTGGACAAGCTTGATGGTGTCGCCCACTGTTAAAGCTTGGGCGGCTTCGTCACCATCAAAATCAGTGTTGAACGCCTGTTCGAGGCCGGCGAAAACTTCAGCTCGTGAAAGGGAATCGAGTCCGAGATCGATCTCCAGATTCATGGACGGATGTATTGATTCGATGTCTTTTACGTTGTTTTTGATAACTGACACGACCGCTCGGCCCGCGTTTGTTTCTAGAAGAGCCTTGTCTTCACCAGCCAGTTCCAGAGGTTTTTTCGGACGTTCATCCGGATCGCCCAGTCCGTCGTTCTCAATCTGTTTTTGCAGCTCAAAACGTTTGATCTTTCGCGTCGCTGTTCGCGGAAGCGGCTCCGAGTGGATAACGTAGTTTCGGACCCGCTGATATTCGGGCAGCGAACGGCCGAGATCGTCGAGGGCGTAGCGGATCGCTTCTTTTGAATTGGCAATGTTGTTTGCTTTTAAATAAGCAAAATCAGGAACTACGACGGCGATCAGCTTTTCCGCACCGGCGTGATCACCGGATTCGTCCTTTACGCCGAGGATCGCCATTTCTTCGACCAGCGGCGATTTCAGATAGTGAACTTCCAGGTCTTCGGGATGAATATTCTTGCCGTTCGGAAGCACTATGACATCCTTTAAGCGTCCGACGATAAAAAGATGTCCGTTTTTGTCCAACATTCCTAGATCGCCGGATTTGAACCAACCATCCTCGGTGAAAGCATCTTTCGTCGCTTCGGGATTCTTGTAGTAACCCGAGAAAACCATTTTGCCTTTAATGAGAACTTCGCCCGCACCGTCGTCATTAAGTTCGCCGAGCTTGATCTCCGCGTGGTTTACGGCTACTCCGACGGAACCGACGACGTTGTCCTCGAACCGAGTCGAGGTAACGGCACCGCATGTTTCCGTCAGGCCGTAACCCTGAATCAACGTGAATCCCAGAGCGTGGTAATCGCGGGCGATCTTTTCGTCGAATCGTGAACCAGCGGAGATAGTAATGCTCAACTTTCCACCGAAGCCGTCGTGGACTTTTTTGAAAAACTTATTGCCGAGGTTAACGCTGAGCGCATCGCGAAAGAAGCCGTTTGTTTTCAGCATCGCCGCGAATAGCCATTGCACCGGTTTCGGCTGTGCGGCGACGCCGTCGAAGATTTTTTTATGAAACAAATACCAGAGTCGCGGAACGCCGGTGAGGAGCGTGATCTCCCTTGTTTCGAACGCCCGCGTCAGTTCGGCGGGTGCAAGCTCTTTGACGTAACAAACCTTTGCCCCGACGCTCGCGATCACCCACAGATTTATAACCTGAGCGAACACGTGAAACAGCGGAAGGACGCTGAGCACGACCTCGTGTTCGGAAATATGCATTACTTCCTGGCAGCCCGTCGCTTCGTAAAAGATATTGCCGTGCGTCAACGGAACACCTTTCGGCGTGCCGGTTGTGCCGGATGTGTAGATCAGGACCGCGAGATCGTCGGGCTGTGCCGGCGTCGGCTTTTGGTCGTAATCGTCCGGCCGTGGCGTGCTTGCCCAGTCGTCGAATGAGCCGAAATTATTTGAACCGCCGAGACTTGGAGACGCTGAGGAAGATTCAGACCAAGGCTCGCCCGGTCTAACACCGACGTTTTCTTGATTATCCTGATTATCCTTGTCATCCCCCTTGAGTTTGTTCTCAGCGTCTCCGCGTCTCGGCGGTTTAGCTTCCTGTAAAACCACAACCGGAAAATCCTTTTCGAGTTTTGCGAATGTGTCGGTGAAATCATCGCCGATGAACGCCATTTTGGCTTCGGAGTTGTCGAGAAAGTTCTTTATCGTCTCGATTTCACCATGCGGATCGATGGGTACGCAGACCGCGCCGCGAAACAGTATACCGAAGTACGCGATCGCCCAGCGCGGATGGTTTTCGCCGATCAGGGCGACCCGTTCGCCGAATGCAATGCCTTCGGTTTCAAGCCGGTACGCGATACTTCTGATCGCGTCAAGCATTTCGCCAAACGTGTACTCGGTGCCTTCCACACCGATGATCTGCATCGCCATCTTGTCGGCGTGCGATTCGGTGGCATCGGTAATCAACTGGCAGAATGAATTGGTCATATTCTTCTTTGGGTTTCAAGTTTCAGGTTAAGAGTTTAAGCTTGGAACCTGAAACAAAGTATAAGACGGAACTCCGAATATCTATCTGCTAAAATCCTTTAGTATCCGAAACCTTACCAAGCCAACCGGAACCTGTTGGCCGATCGATAGCGGAAATGCCGATGTTTCTGTTTTCGGACGAGTAATGATTATTTGCCGGGCATTTGGCAGATCTAATTTTACCCCGACGCGTTCGAATGCACCGACGAAACTTACTTCCTCGACCTCACCGTCCGCCAACTTTTGGTAATGCTGCGTCAGATTCTCGGGTTTGCGCAAGAACACGTCTTCTGGGCGAAAAACTAATTTGACCGGCTGCCCTTCCTGTAAATTGGTTTCGCCATCGATCTCAAGCGATACGTCGCCAGCGGTGAATTTATCGTCTTTGATTACACCCGGAAGCAGATTTGCGGCCCCGAGAAATGTCGCCACATGCTCGGTTTCCGGTTTGTTGTAAACCTCGTACGGGGTACCGATCTGTTCGAGCCTGCCGGCATTAAGCACGGCGATCCGGTCGCCAAGTTCGAGAGCTTCTTCCTGATCGTGAGTAATAAAGATCGAAGGAACATTGATCTGCTTGAGCAGCGCCCGTATCTCACGCCGCAGCGTGGTTCGAATTTGGGCGTCGAGAGCGCCGAAAGGTTCGTCAAAAAGCAGTACCTCGGGTTCATAAGCCAGAGCCCGGGCGATCGCAACTCTTTGCTGCTGGCCGCCGGAAAGCTGCGACGGACGTTTTTTTCGGTGATCTTCCAGATGCACCATCCCGATCAATCTGTCAACCGTCTTTTTTATTTCATCCTTCGAACGCCGGCGCAGACGAAGGCCGTAGCCGATATTTTCTTCGACATTCATTTTAGGAAAAAGAGCGTAAGCTTGAAAGATAACGCCCGTTCCGCGCATCCGGGCGGGAAGATTTGTCACATCTTTTCCGTGAAGAATTATGCTGCCCGCGTCCGGTGTTTCCAGACCGGCAAGGATTCGCAGGATCGTTGTTTTTCCGCTGCCCGATGCGCCCAAAAGCACAACGATCTCGCCCTCATCGACGCTGAAATTTATGTTTTCGAGCACCGTTGTCTCACCAAAGCTCTTGCTGACGCCCATCACCGTCACCGCAGCTTTGCCGATATCCATCGGGGTTACATGAATATCGAAATCCATAATTGAAATTAGTCAGCCTCGAGCCAATCGCGGGCAAAAAATAAAATACTGAATATCGCGAATGAAAATAGAGCCAAAACAATGGCGATGGCGTTGGCCGCTTCGACCTGTCCCTCATTAAACTTGGCAAAGATATATAGCGGCGCCGTTTGCGTCTGCGACGAAAGATTGCCGGACACCAGAATCGTCGAGCCGAATTCGCCGACCGACCGTGCAAAGGTCAACAAAGCTCCACCTACAATTGCGCCCCGAAGCGAAGGTAAGGTTACATGCCAAAATGTTTGCCAGCGTGTCGCTCCCATTGTCGCCGACGCTTCTTCAAGCGACGAGCTCATCGTCTCGAAAACGGGCATAATGACTCCGAAGGCGAGCGGGAACGTTACAAATATATTCGCGAGAATGATCGCAACGGCAGTGAACATTATATGAATCCCGTGCGGATCGAGAAGACGGCCGAGCGTTCCGTACGGTCCCCACAGGAGTAACAAAGCAAAACCCGCGACCGCCGTTGGTATCGCGGTCGGCAGGGAAATGATGACGATCAAGGCATTGCGTCCCCAAAAGTTGTATTTCGAAAGAACATAAGCCGCGAATAATCCGAAAAGCACATTAAATATCGTAGCCCAAAAACTCGTGACGACCGATAGCTTCAATGCGAAAATCGCTTCCGGAGCGGTCAACGCCGCCCAAAAGCTTGCAAAGCCTTTACTCGTGCCAAAAATGAAGATCGACGCGAGCGGCAGCAAAATCAACGGCAGCATTATCACGATCATCGTCGCAATACTCAGCGGTTTTATAATGTCGAAACCGCGAACATGCCGGACATTTGATAGATTTGCACTCATTTTTTACTTGCTCAGCACCTGATTTTGAAAGATATTTTCGATAATATCCGGATAGGCCCGCGTCCATCCGCCGAACATCTCGATCGTAAAGGGCATCTCGATCTTCGCAAATTCCGGGTGTTCGTCGTTGAAGGCATCATTCGTAACGGAACGGAAATGATATTTGACGAATGCTTTTTGCGCCTCGTCCGTCCATAGGTAATTCAAAAAAGCTTTGACCACGGGGCGTTCCGCTTCCGTAACATTGCGGTCAATAATCGTAGCCGGATGTTCGCTGAAAATGGTCGATTTCGGCACGATGATCTCGATCGGTGCGTTTGCCTGTTTCATCAATAAACCTTCTAGTTCGTATGTAATAAGTGCATCGCCTTGCCCAAGCTCAAACTGAGTGCGGGCTTCGCGGGCCGAGGCGGGAGATGAAATAACATTTTTCCAGATTGCCTGCAGAGTATGCAATGCCCGTATCTTATCCGCGGTTCCGGTTTCGGCCTCAGATTTTTTAAGTTCCGAACCATAGATCGACAGGATCGACCATTGTGCGCCGCCGGAACTCACCGGATCGGGGTGAATAACGTTCACATCCGGTTTGCCAAGATCGGGTAAATCATGGATTCCTTTCGGATTTCCCGCGCGGACAAGAATAATGAACGGAGTTTTGTTAATAATTCCGTTATTCGGCAAAGTGCGCCAATCGGTAGTTATCGCTTTGCCATCAGCCAGACGCTGAGCGTCGCGTTCGATCGAGAGAATTACGATGTCGGCCGGAGCTCCCTGAAGGATCTGGTTTGTAATGGTTTCGGAACCGGCGAAAGACGAAACAAAGTTCACGTCCACGCCATGTTCTCTTTTCCATTTCGCGGCAAATTCGCGATAAATGTCTTTTTCCAGTGCCTCTTGCATGATGGAAAAGCCGTAAACCGTTATCGTCAGGCCGCCTTTGCTGCTGCCGGGAGAGCTCGGCAGACATCCGCCCGCAAGCAGGATCGATAGAAGCGTGATGCCAACACAAAAATATCTTAACAATCTCACTGTCCTTCCTCCTCGGTTTATAACTTTATCTTCCACGAAGTGCCGATGACGTTCAAGTCGCCCGGATGCGAATGACCGTCATTCTGCCGCAGGTAATAAAGATCCACGGCAACGGTCTGGGATAGCGTTTTGGTGATACCGACGGTGAAACGGTTACGCGAAAACTTCGACGTCGCCGAATCATAAAAAGGCTCTTCGGTAATGTAAAACTTTGCTTTTGTAATGATCTTTTCGGGTATTTCCTTATCGAATGTCAGCGACGGGCGATACCGCCATGTGTTTACCGGACGCCGCATCCGGTATTCGAACATACTGCGGTGCGTCAACCCAAAACTTTTGATCGGGAACTTGTATGACGCACGCAAATTAAGCCGGTGCTCGATCCTAAATCGTCCCGCTGAATTCCGGGCTTTGATGTAAAAATAAAAAGGCGTGATCGAGAAAGCTCTATGCGGCTTCCATGCGAAACCTATTAAATACCTTCCTTCGTTAACCCGGCTAATATTTTTACCGATACGCATCGTTGCGCCAGTGAGAAAATCGAATTGCTTCGATAGCGGAACGGTCAATTGGACATCGTTCCAAGATTGAATGTCTTCGTCGTCCTGTGGTGCCGGAATTTGAGCCTTCGCGAAGGCGTTCGAGAATATAATGGTTAAAACAAGCCAGATAAAAATTGCTTTTAATCTCATCCCGATCATTTCCTCCTCGATTCAATATTTCGACATTCAAAGACAAAAATAGGTTGTGAAGCACAGTTCACAACCTCTAAAAGCTGTTTAGTGTCCTTCTTCGTAAATGCCTGCGAGGTTAGCTGTCGGGCTGGAAGCGAAGAAGTCTTCTTCTGATGATTCAGATGCGCCCCGTGTTTTGCCCTAGGCAAAACGTTGGTTCCCCCGTGTTGTTTAATTAAAACAACTTCGGCGATTTTGTTTGTGCAAGTTTATAAAAACGGACGGGCAAAAGGCAAGGGAAAATCTTCATTTATTAGGGCGTCGTTTCTTTTCGCCTTTTCGCGAGACGGTAAGGACTTGCGTTACGATCCCGTGCAATTCGAGGTGTCACCGCAAGGATTCCCGACTAATTTACAGTTTACCTGATGTTCCAACGCCCACGCGCCGTCTAACGCAAGCCTCTCAGCAAAACCGCGTCGTGCTTCCAACTGCCCTGGATTACCGCATAGGTGCGTCCATCAGGTGATACTGCGAAAGAGCTCGATTCGCGTAATGCATCCGGACCTAAATCGGCTATCCTAACGGGCATTTTTCCATCTAACGGTTGTTGCCAGATGATATAGTTCTCAAATTGATAATCAAGGGAAACGTAGTAGAGACTTTTTCCGTCGGCCGACCATGCAAACTGAACAGTTCCGGCACTCTCGTTTGGGACATCGAACGTTTTTATCGTCTGCTTGTCTGAAAGCAAGACAATTGTGATCGTCCTTTTATGTCGCCACTCGGCATACGCGACCTGGGAGGCGTCTGGCGCAAGAGCGAAGTTGTCCATTCCCTTGTCCAAAACCAGCTCTTCATCGCCGCCAACGGTCGGTACCCGCATAAGCCTTCGATGCGGCTTCGAATGGTAGTAGAGCCATTTACCATCAGGCGAAACCAACTGCGGATATCCGCCGCCTTTATAAGTTATTTGAAATTGATCGCTGCCGTCCGCGTTCATTCTCCAAACCTGGACTTCACCCGTGCGGTTCGACTCGAAGAAAACAAAATTATTATCCGGCGAAACGACGCCGAATATGTCGGGAGCCGAATCATTTGTCAATTGGCGCTGCTCGCTCCCATCGGCATTAATACGCCAGATGTCATAGTTGCCCGTTATGGTGGAGGAAAAAAGAATCTTTCCGTCCGGCGCAAAGCCTACTGTCCCAGCGTCCGCCAAAACACGCGGTGAACTTGCAGGACTTTCCGAATGATAAATATTCAGACGATAATCCGCCCTGGACTTTGTGGCGACCAACAGGCCGGCATCTCCGTTCAGGCTCAAACCGTCATAATCATCCGAATCGTTTGTAAGCGGCTCGATCTCACCGGTTACGGTCGAAACGTGCCAGATTCGAAAATTTTTGTCGGGAAGTTGTTTTGCCGTCATCAACAGCCCGCGCTGATCGGGCAGCCATGCCAGATTCTTGATGTTGAAAAACTTTTCTGGCGTAACCTCACGTTCCACACCACTTTCAACATCAACTTCGGCCAAATTGAATTCGTTCGCCCCGGTTCTCGATTGCCCGACGGCGAAGGCAATTGTTTTTCCGTCGGGGGAGATATAATTGTCACCGATCCTGATCGGGCTCAGGCGGGATACTAGTTTTCGCTCGTTCTTTCCGTCAGCGGCATCCGCTATATACAGCGAACAATATTCATCGTCGCGGTACGAACATCGAACGAAAGAAATTTTCTCGCCGTCTGCTGAGATACTGATCCAACCCTGAGTCCCGCTGAGAAGTTTAGCGGGGACGCCCCCGAAAATCGAAACGCGGTAGGTGTCAAACCGGTATTCAGATTCGCGGGGAGCCCGGACGAAATAAAGAACGTCGCCCATTGGCGAAAGCGCGAGCCCGTAATACAAATCGTCGGATGGAGGAATGATCTGAATGTTGTTTGAGGATTCGAGTTGGCGGAGCCAAACACTTTGCCTGCCTTTAATTCCATGCGTATAAACAACATTTTTTCCGTCGTGCGAAATAACCGCGTGAAAAACCTTTCCATCGTCCGACAGTTTTTCGGAATTGAATTCGGCCAGTAAAATCGGCGCTTCACCGTCGAAACTTCTGCCCTTTGCATACCAGAGTCCGCTTGCGATCACGCCGATTATCAAAAACGTAGCTGCCGGAAGAAGAAATCTCCTGAATCTCTGTGAGCTCGACGCTTTCCTCTCCGTGGAAGCAGCCGAAGAAGTTACAGAACCGTTTTCGTTAACCCGCTCCCGAACATTAGCAATGAAGCGGTAACCTCGCCTTGGAACCGTTTCAATAAAACGCGGACGCTGCGTACTGTCGCCGAGCGTTTTTCGCAGCAAGCTTACGGTAAATGCGAGATTCGCGTCCTCGACAAAGCTATCCGCCCAAAGCGTCTCCATTAACCGGCCTTTTTCGACCAGATGTCCGTGATTTTCGATAAGCGTGAGAAGCAGCTGGTAGGTTTTTGGGTTGATCGGCAGACGCGCGCCGTTTCGCAGCAGTACCTTTTCCCGTAAATCAAGAAGGAACTCGCCAAACTCTAAGCTTTTTGCTTCCAGTGACATGAGCCTTTCAAATAGTTTTCTTAGAAATCTCTTAGCGATTTCAAAGGACTCTTCGGCAAAAAATATCTACCTTAAGGGTCAAAACGTCGTGTAGGGAATTCTAGCATGAATTGCCAGCAGCTCGAAAGATTTCGCTACTTTGATGAAGTTAAGGATGAAAATATATGCCGTGCAACTGGGAACTATTTGAATTGCGAGTAACGGTCTGGACGCCGAATGCCGTGAGGGCCCGTGGCAGAGGATATGCGGGACATGGGGTTAAGTTCTGGGCCGTCGTCCCCGACCTGCGCCGTTTCGGAATAAGTGGCTTTCAAGGCAACAACAACTATTGCGGTTTTGAATCCGTCTTCAATCGGTTGATCCAACGACATGCGATTGCGTTCAGCTGTCGCCAAGGCGGCCTTCATCTGAGTAGCTTCAGCAGATTGAAGACTGCCGAGCAGAAACTCGAGCTGCTTCCCGCGGCGAAACTATATGTCCATCGTAGAGACCAGCCCGACAGTTCCAGCGATATGGAGGGCGTTGGGGTCCTCCTTGAGAATGTCACGGCTGAAGCCTCAACGACGAACGGAGACTACTATATTGTTTTGACCGCAAATTCGGCCAAACCACTCAATTACTAGCGTATTGTTCAAGTTGCTCAGACTGAAGCGGTAACAATGCAGCGCACAAAATAGCTTATCCGAAGGAGAAAAATGTATGGCCGTTAACGCAATTGAATACAATCGCACATTTATGCATTGGCCTCGTAAGGCCGTCATTATGCCGGGCGACATCGCCCGAATGAGCCGCAGGGCCGCCGAGGACGCAGCTAAGCATCGTGGGACTCCGCCTCCAACTAAAGACACTCGCAAATTCCACCAGGCGTTGGAGCTCGGCGGGTCGACATTTCGGGAAGTTCAGATCGAGGAAAAAAGCGACCAAAAGTTCGAGAAGATTGCCACCCCTTGGGAACTCATATGGAGTCGTCTGATATACCAAAGTGACGGGCGACTATTTCCGGAGGTTGGTAACCAGCGACTAGTTCCGGTGGTGGATGGCAATGCGGTCGTGGTCGGGTACTGTGGAGATGTTAAGGCAACCGATATGTTAATTGGCCGTGCCACGGGAATGGCCTTGGTATTAACAAATGCCGAAGTGCTGAAATATCATCGGATGTACGTCGGCGCCCAGGCCCTCCATGCCGAGACGCAACTAAGCGAATACGGTGTTTTGCCCGACTTTTATACGGTGCTGACTGATATATACGGCGAAGTGACGTCATTCGCATTTGCGTATAAATCAAGCCATGGTACAGCGCAAAGCACTTCCTTTCCCGTACTTGGATGGCTAAAGCTTTTTCAGGATGGACTAAAAATTTTAATGTCGGTAAAGAATGGCTTTCGCACCCTCGGGCGACAGCCCCCAACTCCGCCGCCGGCACCGCCGCCACCTCCGCGAGCCCTGCCCCCCGGTCGACCAGCAACCGCTCCCGGCGGAAACGCGCCGCGTCCGGGGAGTCAAACTATGAATACTTCGCAGGGTGCTGCGAGACCGCCGGCGGGTCGGCCCAGGCAGGTGTTTGACACGGGGTTAGGCGAATCTATCAATAATGTGCGTCGCCAACTTGGGCTGCCTCCGCTGCCGGCGCGGACGATTGGAGAGCTGCATGCTAGAGCACGAGGCGTCAGAGCCGACAGGGACTTCTTCGATTGGCTCCGTGCCAATCCCAATGCTCCCTGGTCCGAAAAGTTAGAAGTAATGAATCGCATCAACGCCCGATGGCGCGTCACTGGAATGCCAGGCAACGAGTGGTAGGTTCAGCCCCGGTGCAAACCCGAAAAGGAGATTTGGACAATGAGAAAGAATATTTTCCTTGTCATCGGCCTACTGATGATCCTCGGCGTCAGCGGTCCGGAAGCTACCGCTCAGTTTCCGATGAAAATCCCGAAAATAAAGGTCGAAAAACCAAGAACCGAGCAGCCGAGATCTGACAATACTGACGCCGCCGCGGGTAATAACGAGCGATCGGCGCCCGGACAGCCGGCAGCTCGCGGCGATTCCAGATCGGCGACCGTCGGAGGTAGGGACCAGCCGACGATAGCCAAAGACTCCATTCAGGTGAGGGCATTTACTTTTAGCGTTTACCGAAAGAACTATGATATTTGGAGCTGGGTGCCGGAGATGCAGTACGTCGTTAATGGGCCGATCGCCAGCGGGAGTCAGCTTTATGTTGAGTTCAATATTCCCAGCGCCGGACCGTGGCTGAAGTTCGATTGCAAGACGGAAGCGACCGGTGCTGGTTATGGATCCAAGACCGAGTGCGGCGGACGACAAATTCCCGAAGATAAGGGTGCCATCCACACCGGGACTGTCAATTTCTCTATCCAAATGCGAAACGAGTTGCTCGGTACCAATATGACACTGTTTACCGGCAAGGTGAAGGTCGCTAAGGTCCGTTCGAACGAAGAGGGTCCCAAGGCCGCCAACCACTTCGTCTATTACGTCGATCATGACTGGAATCTCCCGATCGGATACGTGTTTTATGAAAGTGACAACCGGTGGGACCCGGATGATCCAAGGCGTTGGGCGAAGCCCAAGTTCAGCCTGGCGTTCTGGACGCGCGGCGAATCTAACGGCTTCGCCGAGCCTCATCTCTTTTTCGGCGGCAAGGAGGCAAGCTTTTCTACAACGGAAGGGAAGTAGGAACACCAAACTGTTCCGTTGAGGAAGTGGAAAATAACCCCACGCATATTACAAACCCGGAGGGCCGCTTTATGTGGTCACGGTGGAAATGCAGCTTCTCCAACGTGATCCCGTGGAACCGATCATCCGACAAGAACGAAACTATGTTCGGCCGTCTCTTTTTGTTCAACGAAAATCCAGGCGAATACGAAATGAAGATCCTGCACAAGGGACGGCTGATCCGTTCGTTCAAATTCGCTGTCGATGCCGAGGGAAAACTCGTGGACAACAGTATCGCGAAGACGAACAAACTCGGTAGCGATCGTATAATCGTCCCTGTGCAGGTAGTCGGCGATCAGGACGGGCCGTGGGATCGAAATGCATGGAAGACCGCCGCCTTCTACGGAAATCCGTTAACCGGATTCATCGCGCCGTAACGGTGATTCCGTTGATCGAACGATCAGGAGCAAGACAAAAGTAAAGAGAAATAATATGAAGAATATTCTGCTTATCCTTTCGGCAATCGTGATGTTTCATTTCCCGTCACCCGCGCAAGCGAAGCCGGAAGACAAGAGTGCAAAAGCGGAGACAAGTGATTTTTGTTCCGCCGAGTCGGCCAAGGAACTGTTTCTCGACACAGATCCCAAAACAGCGAGCGGCAATCTGTTCTCAGTGATCTGCGAGTGGGGCAACGCCGTGCGTGACCGAGACACGAGGGCGCTCGAAAAACTGTTTGACGACGACCTTTTCGTTACGAGTCACGACGGCAGCACGCGGACGAAAAAGGAAGAACTCGAAGCCATACAGCGCGGTGCCGATGTAAAGACCAAATCGAGAACAACCGAACGTCTCCGGATTCGCGAAATCGAAAATACCGCGGTCGTTGCGGCTCTGACAAATATGCATTTTCTGATTAATGGCAAGGATGTTCATGAGGCTTATCGATATACCGCAGTCTTTGTGAAATATGACGGCAAGTGGAAATTGCGGGCCTTGCAGACCGCAAAAATCAACTAAAAAGGCCAAGACGACACGGTGGAGTAAAATTATGAAAAAGAATTCAATCTTAGTGTTCGCGTTCGTAACTGCCACGCTATTTCCGGGTTCTGGAACGCTTGCTCCCCTTTTCGCGCAAACGACCGCCAAGAATCAGGTGCCGATTTTAAAAGCCTCGACCGAGTCTTTAATAGAAGGCACCAGGGTCGTTCTGAAAATCGTCGCCGTAAAGGACAACGCCATGACCGAGAACGACTACTCTAAACCTGACTCCGGCAATAAATTTATGTCAGTTCAAGTCATAGTCGATAACACCAACGGTAAAGATGGATGGGAAATTAAGCCGGAAAACCTTGTACTCAAAGACACGGAAGGAAATGTTTATCAACCTGAAGGTAACACTTTTGGTCTGGTCGAAGTAACTAAGCCGACTTTGAAATCAGGGATACTTGACAGCGGGGATCTGGTGAAAGGCTGGGTTACATTCCAGATCGGCAGCACCGTCGACGTTAAATCGGCGAGATTGCGATACGAACAGACTCTATTCGAATCGGTCAAATCCGGATGGCTTGCTTTGTCAGCAGTCGGTAAATGAAGCCAAACCCTTTCTAACCTCGCACGGAAAAAGTAAAAGGAACATTACTTAGGCACACGGACACGCAGTGCATTGGGCACGATTTCAAATAAAGCAGGAAGCTTTCCGGGTAATTCGCCGTCGGTTTCGAGGTGGATCTCAACATCTTTGGAAGCTGGTGAGACCTCGATTCTTTCAGCGAGGGTGCTTTTTACTTCTTTCAGGTCGAGGTGTGTTCCCGCATAGAGGGTGTAGGCATTGAGAATGATCTTCGCGGTGCGTATGTCGCCTATATTGATGACATCCAGAAATCCGTCATTGATTTTCGCGTCGGGCGCGATCTTCATCCCGCCGCCAAAATAGCGTGCGTTTGCGACACAGAAGTTTATTGTGTTGAGAAGCTTTTCATCGCCGCCGTCGATCTTTACCCTAACGGTCGCGAAATCGAGGCCGACGACTTCCTGCAGAGTCGATAGAGCGAAGCTTGCCCGCCCGCGGACACTGCCGAGCGGTAGCCAGTCAAGGGCTTTTGTGGACTTGACGCGTTCGATTATCGATGCCGCCAGGCCGAACGACGATACGTTCAGAAAATATCGGCTTACAGTCTCATCGCCGTGACTCTGAAATGTGACGCGGCCAACATCGATTAACTTTGTAATGCCATCGCGGAGAGCTCGTGCGGCCTCCCGCGGGGATTGCGGCATATCCAGGGTCCGCCGGAAATCACCGCCCGTACCCGACGGCATTATGCCAAGCTCGACATCCACGCCGCTCTGCAAAATTCCATTCGCGATCTCATTGATTGTCCCGTCGCCGCCGCACGCGATGATGAAGGTTCTGCCGGACTCGCAAGCCCGTTTTGCCAGCGTGATTCCGTCACCGGTAGTTTTTGTAAACGCGACACTGTAAGCGCCAAAATGAGCCCGCAGATCGCTGGCGATGCCCGCCCAGTTGTCTTTGGTCGAGCCCCCGGCCGATTTCGGATTAACGATAACCAGCGGAAGCTCTGCGGTAATTGGAGTAGATGTATTGATTTGTCGTCGCCGTTGAGTCACCATTACTTAATCGAAATTGAAAGCCGCCGAACGGCTGAGATGGCGTGGGGCGAAACCGATCACTAACATCAACCCTGCCGCAGCAATCGTTTTTTTTTGCCCCGGCGGACAGGCCAGATTATGCGCTTGACTGCTACTTTCAAGGCTGAATTGTTAGCCGCATCTTGCATAGAAATATGCTAAACGCTGACTTCACGCAACTTTGAATAAATGTTCATCGCCGCCTTTCCACCCAACGCCGCCACACTCCAAACAAATAACTTTCAACGATTCAGGCGCATCTGCACCGAAAACAAACCAACCGCTATTTTCACAAGCCGCGCAATCAAGAGCCGCTTCAGGACGCGACGGTAAAAGTGAAAGAAGTTCTGGCGCGTTCCGTTGTTTCGCACCGACGACGATTGCCGCATACATTTCCGTTGCATCTTTAGCCTCACGCGGCGGCTTGTCGTCTTTTTCCGCAAGACTAAACTCGTCAATGATAACTCGCCCGTCAAGAGTCAGATACATTGCATCGCCTAAGCCAAGCGTCATCACGACGGCATCTTCGGATTCGGCGATTGGGTCAGAGAAAAACTGCTTCGATTCGGCTTGCAATTCTCGCAACTTCGGAACAAGTTCTGGCGGAATTTGGAAGCGCATCATTTTAACCCGAAAGCGTCGAACTTATGATTATGCCGATCCAATCGGTATAATACATCGGTATGCGTGTGTTATCAGGATTCATTCTTGATAATCCACGGATTTTGTCTACGCATTGTGGCTCCGCTTGGATAATTGAATGAAGAGAACATGGCCCGATAGTTCCCGACGAAAGATTCATCGACAAAAATGTTAGGCCTATTATTAGCGGCGGTGTACGCAAACTCCTTCGATGCTCTTGCCATGAAAGCTTCGATCTCATTCATTTTACGCGGAAGCTCTTTGGTCATCCATTCGACACCGGTGGCGGTTACGAGCATATCGTCTTCGATGCGGACGCCTATGTTCTTGTATTTTTCGAAAGCCGGGCGAACCTTTGCAATGAATGCCTTTGATTCAGGCGTATCCGGCAAGTAATTCAACGCGTCTTCGCGAATATAGATACCGGGTTCGTTGGTGTAGGTCATCCCTGCTTGAAGCGGTTTACTGTAATCGCCAACGTCGTGGACATTCATTCCCAGCCAGTGGCCGAGGCCGTGCATGTACCACATTCGGTACTGCGGGCCGGTTTTGTCCGTAATCAGGCCAAGGCGAAAAAGACCGTCTTTGATAACCGTGTTCGCGGCGCTGCTCAGATCGGCCATTGTAGCACCGGGTTTTGCGGCTTTTGCAGCGGCTTCCTGTGCGTCATAAACGATCTGATAGATCTCGGCTTGTTCCTTTGAGAATTTACCACTAACCGGATAAGTCCTCGTCACATCCGCCGTCTGATGATCGTATTCGGCTCCTACGTCCATTAGAAGTAAATTGCCGCTTCTGACCGGTCCCGAAGCCTCTTCGTAGTGCAGCGTCGTTGCGTTTGGCCCGCAGCCGACTATCGACGGATAACCCCAAAAATCGGCATTCCGTCGGCGAAATGTGTATTCGACTTCGGCCTGCACCTCGTATTCCATTTTCGCCCGGCCGACCATCGCCATCGAACGCATCTGCGCTTCGGTAGTGATGTTGATCGCGTGTTGGAGCAGTTTTAATTCGTACGCAGATTTGATCTGGCGCAGGTCGGCAAAGATCGGCTGGGCATTGACCACCTTGTAACCGACGATCTGTTTGGAAAATTCGTTTTCGACTCGAAATTCACGGAGACCGTCTTCATCCTTTTCGTTTTCCGGCAGAAGAAGGTAAACCGAGCTCAATCCACTTTCCTTCTTGTCTTTCAGCGATTGAAGGAACCCATCGCGATCCTTTACATCCACAATTTCCTTAATCCCGGATATTTGCGAAGCTGCCTCATTGGAATACATCTTCCCGTTCCAGGTCTCCCGCTGGGGATCGCGCTTCGGCATGAACAATTTTTCACTTACCCGGCCCTGGGATTTAGCGATCACAAAGGTCGCACCGGCCTGTTTTAAATTCGTCAGATAATAAAGATTATTTTCCTGTCTAAAAACGTAATCGACATCATTTGTGTAGAGTTTATGCTCGGCGCTAAAGAGCACCAAAACGCTGTTGTCGTCCATTTTTGCCGCGACATCCGCACGGCGGCGGGCGAGTTCAGTTTGGCGTTCCGCGTCGGTGAACTTCGGAGCCGCCGGCGTGATCTTAACACCGCCGGGGCCGGTGGTCGCGTCGGCCATAATAACCGCGGCCAAGCCCGATAAAATAAACGCGATGAGCAGTATCCAGGTGATTACTCGTTTCATTGTGTTACCTCAACAGAAATGTCTTTAGAAATAATATTGTCAAAATAATCCGCCGCGAACGCCCGCAGGACAAACTCTCCAATTCCTAACGCCGCTGCATCCAGAAATCCTTCGCTGAATGAAATACCGCTTACCTTGTTTGTGACAATGTATTTGAATATCGTCTCGCCGGTCGCTCCCGAACGGCTGCCCTGAGCGTAAGCGAATTTTACGGCTTCCGGGTCAGGATTCCGGTCGAAATTGATGTTCCAGTTGATCTCAGTCACGGGCGACAGATCTTTTTTCAAGACTTGGTAGCCCAAACGAAAAACGCCGAGACGTCTTCGCTCCGGATTGCCGTCCATTCTGTCGAATGCACGGACAACAATGCGTATCTTTCCTGCCAGCCTAATACGTTTTGACGCGGGTTCGGTTTCAATCTCCCGCCAATTTTCATCGAATAGGGTTACTTCTTCTATAACTGGCGGAGTTTTGTCCGAAATGCCCGGCAGAATCAATGCATCGATAGCGTTCATTTCATCGCCGCCCGGCCCGGCGATCAGATGAACGTGGTTCATCGAGTTCAGTGTTCCTATTAAGTCACCGGCCTTAAATTTCGTACCGCGTCGAACGCGGACCCCGGTCATGTCGCGGTTGAACAGAAACTTGTCGTCGCCAAACGATCTATTTGAAGCATCGCGTCCAAGACGAAGATGTATATAGCCAAGCGTCGGCAGACGTACCAATTCGCGAAGCGTGCCGAAGTTTTCAACCGCAACCGGATTAAGTACCTTATCATCACGAATGAAGTAGGCCCTTTCGCCATAACCACCGGCAATGTCGAGGCCATTGTGAAACCATATGTGCGAATCCCCATCAACTATCTCACCACGAATTTCGCCGAGCGTTCCGGCAATGTCGCGTTTCGTCTCGGGCGGGTCGTACGGCCAGCGAGCGGGTTGGCGCGTGCGGAATTCGGACGGATTAGTTCGCTTTGTTTGGACGGTTCGAGTCGGATGTTCTTTCGAAAAAGGGACGGACGAGAGAATGCGCACCGCCGCATTGTCGCTGTCGGCAATGACGAGATTTTGATCGTTGTCGAAGGCAAGTCCCGAAATGCGGTTAAAGGTTGAGACTCGCGGCGGGCCGTCAACAAACCCCCGTCGCTGTTTCGAGATAGTTTCGACAAACGGGAAGGTGCGGTTTCGGATGGCGCGAACCGTGTCGCGGTCGGCGATAAATATCTCGCCGTCCGGGCTGATTGTGAGTGCAGAAGGCCTGTAAAATGCCGCAGCCGACAATGTTCCGTCGAGCGCATCGGCCTGGCCGCTTCCGGCAAGTGTCCACGTTTTGCCGTCGGCTTCGACCACCCGAATACGCGAGTTCAGTGTATCGGCGACGACGATGCGGCCGTCCCGCCAGACGGCAACTGAACACGGCGTGTCGAACTCTGTGTAAAATGAGGTGCCATCGGCAAACCCGCGGCTTGAACCGGAGAGCGTGGTGACGACGCCATTCGAGATCACCTTAATTTTGTCGTTGTACGTATCGGCGACAATGATTGACCCGTCATCACGCACCGCGACCCCGACGGGAGCGTTAAATTTCGCCGACATTGCTTCGCCATCAACATCACCGAATTGTTGGTCGGTTCCGGCGACGATAAAAATTTTACCGTTTTGGTCGATACGCTTGATCGTATGCGAGCCAGTATCCGCGACGATCAGATCACCATTTTTATCGAATGCGATAGCGGACGGCGTGTCCAGCCCCTGAGCAAACTCAACCGGCGGGGAATTTACGACGATCCGCCAGATCTTGCCGGTCTCGCCATCGGAAATAAATATTTCACCATCTTTAACGGCGATACCGAAAGGCTCGGCAAACTCGCCCTTTAGTCCTGAAATAGTTCGAACATTTGTGTACGGACGATTGGACGCATCGAA
>JAYSON010000348.1:0-2954 GCA_043722725.1 Chloracidobacterium sp. | reverse complement strand
CTGGACGAGATACTTTCGGCGACAAAGGCCGTAAAACGAGGATCGAGCAGTGCGTTGATCGTTGCCGATATGCCGTACGGAAGCTTTCACACCGGCGATAATAAAGCTGTCCGGAATGCGATGAAGCTTTTGAAAGGCGGCGGTGCCGAGGCCGTGAAGCTCGAAGGTGGACGAAACCGCGTCGATCTCGTCAAACGCCTTGTCGATGAAGAAATTCCCGTCATGGCGCATATCGGCCTGACGCCGCAATCGGTGCACAAACTAGGCGGCTATCGCGTCCAGGGAAAAACCGCCGTCGATGCAAACAAGCTCATCGAAGACGCTAAATTACTGGAAGAGGCGGGTGCCTTCGCTATCGTGCTCGAACTTATTCCACGCGAGATCGCCGAGATAATTACAAAGGAGTTGACGATCTCGACCGTCGGCATAGGTGCCGGTCCGAGCTGCGACATACAGGTACTTGTGCTCCACGATTTGATCGGCTTCACGTTCGGCCGTCAGCCGCGATTTGTTCGACAATACGCAAACGTCAGCGAAGTGATCTCGACCGCGATCACAAACTGGATGGAAGACGTGCAGAGCGGAAATTATCCAAACGCCGAGGAATCATACGGCATGCCCGAAGCAGCTAAAAAGGAGATGAAGGCATGACAACTCAAATATCAAAAGAAGCGAAACAAAAGATCGATGAATTGTGTCGTAAATACAAAGTCAAAGAATTAAGCCTGTTTGGATCGAGGGGGCGGGGCGACTTTTCCGAAAACAGCGATTTTGATTTCTTGGTCGAGTTTAACCCCGATGCTGATATAGGCCTATTTCAATTCTCAAAGATTCAAATTGCTCTTGAGGAGGTTTTAGGAACAGACGTTGATTTAGTATCTAAGAAAGGTTTGAGAGCCAGAATTAAGGAACGTGTCCTTTCCGAAGCCGAAATTGTTTATGCGCAGTGACGAACTGTATCAAGGTGACATAATTGTTGCCAACGACGCAATAGTTAGCTTTCTCGATCAGGCAGGCAAGGAAGAATTTCTTGCAAGCGATCTTCTCCTAAGCGCTGTGCAACAGAAATTCATGATTATCGGAGCGGCGGCGTCGAAGGTGTCGAGGGAACTTCGTATCCGCCACCCTTCGCTGGATTGGGTTGGATGACAGCTTTCAGGAAGGTGCTGATTCATCATTATTTAGGAATAAATCTGGAAATCATTTGGGCGACGGCAGCAAATCGATTGATTCCCGTGCGTGCTCAGATCGAAACAATATTGGAAGAATATTTGTCATCCCTCGAAGCTGCTGACGACCATTAAAATGGAAATCATAAACCGCAAACAACGAATGGCATCGATCGCCCGCAAGCTGCGGCGCGAAAGCAAGACCATCGGCTTTGTCCCGACAATGGGAGCGTTGCACGAAGGCCATCTGACGCTGGTAAAGGAAGCAAGACAGATGTCGGACGTTGTCATCGTATCGATCTTCGTCAACCCAAGCCAATTCGGGCCCGGCGAAGATTTCGAAAAATATCCCCGCGATTTGACGGCTGACGCCGCTCTGCTTGCCGATTACGAGGTCGATTACGTCTTCGCTCCCGATACGAACGAAATCTACGGCGAAGGCTTCGCGACCTACGTTTATGTGGAGGGCCTTACCGAAACGCTCGAAGGAGCTTCGCGGCCGGGCCATTTTCGAGGCGTAGCAACGGTCGTTACCATTCTTCTAAACACGGTCCGTCCGGACTTCGCGTTTTTCGGCAGCAAGGATGCACAGCAGGTCGGTGTGGTCAAAAAGCTTACACACGATCTTGGTTTCGAGACCGAAATCGTTGTCGTTCCGACCGTTCGCGAAGAATCAGGTCTCGCAATGTCATCCCGAAACGCCTATCTTTCGAACGAAGAACGGCAAAAAGCGTCCATTATGTATCAGGCGTTACGCGATGCAAAGATTGCGTTCCGAAATGGTGAACGAAATGGGTCGGTGATCGCTCAAATTGTGGAATCCAAAATCGCAACCGAACCGCTCGCGCGGATAGATTACGTTGCCGTTGTCGATAATGACGCCCTTGAACCCGTTGAAAACATTGAAGATACCGAGGTTTTGGTAGCTGTCGCGGTACGTTTCGGCAAGGTGCGACTGATCGACAACATCATCCTTAACCGAAGACAGTAAGCTGGCATCAAACTTGCATCTTAGTTTGCAGAGGTTTTACTTGTAGAACTTCGCAAAATTATGAAAACCTTAAAATCGATTGCTTTGGTTTTTGCCATTGTAGCTGTATTCGCGTTTGCCGTGTCGGCTCAGACGCCTCTGACGAGGCTGGACGGCGGTTCGGTCGATGTCGAGGCGCAAAAAGGCAAGGTTGTCGTTATCGCGATCGGCGCAAGCTGGCTGCCTCTGTCAAACAAACAGGCCGAATATACCAGTGTCCTTGTAAAAAAATATGCGGGAAAAAATGTAGTATTCTATTTTGTCGTAACGGATTCGACTAATGCAAAATCGAAGAACTTTGCCAGCGACGACGCGGTCCGCAAATTTGCGGCAGCGAACAAGCTGACCATACCGGTCCTCCGCGATTCTGACGGTGCATTTGTTTTGAAGCAATTTAAGATCGACCAAGTCCCGTCGTTCGTTATCCTGGACAAAACCGGCAATCAGTCCGGCGAAGCCTTCGGCGGTATCGATCCGAAATTTGACGTCACGGTGCCGATCGGCAAAAAGATCGATAGCCTTTTGTAATTCATTTTTAGCTTAAAGCTCAAAAGGCAGGCCAACTCGGCCTGCCTTTTCTTCCTTGTTGTTCCTTTTATTCCGTGGCACTGTTCCGTGCTTTCTGAGGTCACTTTTTCAAATCACATGGAACAGATCAACCGGTAAACCAAACTTACCGGCAGCCCGACGACATTCCAATAATCGCCCTCGATTCCCTCTATGAACAAAGCGGCCTGGGCCTGCACCGCGTACGC
>JAYSON010000347.1:0-3350 GCA_043722725.1 Chloracidobacterium sp. | reverse complement strand
TGGCTTCCGAATACTTTTTGCCGTCGAACGACCAGATATACCGCTCCATATTTCCCGTGATGTGCAGTTCGATTTCGCGCTCCGGCTCGCGTTTGTCCTCGCGCATCGTCAAACGCTTCAAATCCGTATAAACCAGCACGCGCCAGCCGTCCTTGCCGAGTCCCACGCCGGGTTCGTCGAGCCGCGCCTGCGATGACATCGCCACCGTCTGATTGACGTTGCCGTGTTTGTCGGGCGAGTGTTCGACCGGAGTGCTGCCGGGAATTTCCGATTTCGACATATCGCCCATAGTCATTCCGGGCATATTCATATCGCCCGTTTTATCGCCGGTTTTCGGCTTCATCTCCATTCCCGGCATATCCGGAGCGGGCATTTTTGAATCTTTCTTTTGATTGCTCGTCTCCATCCCCGGCATCTTGGAATCGGATTTTTTGCCGCCCATCTCCATTCCGCCCATCCCGGACATATTCATTCCCATATCCGCCATCGTCAGAGTTTGGCGCGGACGCTTTTTTGGAACCTCGGCGTTCATTCCGGCACGCGGCGCGAGCGTTCCGCGGGCGTAGCCGCTTCTGTCCAGCGTTTCGGCGAAAACCGTGTAAGCCTTATCGTCCTGCGGCTCGACAATCACGTCGAAAGTTTCGGCGGGCGCGATGCGAAATTCGTCAACCGCGACCGGCTGAACGTTCTGCCCGTCGGCTTGGACGACGGTTAATTTAAGTCCGGGGATTCGCACGTCGAAATAAGTCGAAGCGCCGGCGTTGATAAACCTGAGGCGCACTTTTTCGCCCGTGTTGAAAATTCCCGTCCAATTTGAGTTAGGGGACAGACCATTCATCAGGTAATGCAGAGTGTAGCTCGATACGTCAGCCAAATCCGACGGATCCATCCGCATCTTCGACCACGCTTCGTAATCGGAAAGAGTTTCCGACAATCCGTTTTTCGAGGCATCGCGGAAAAATTCGCCCGCCGTGCGCCGGTTGACGTTGTAGTAATTGCCGAACGCTTTAAGGTTGTTGATGATTCGAACGGGATTTTCAAAGCTCCAGTCCGAAAGCATCACGACGTGATCACGGTCATATTTGAACGGCTCGGGTTCAAGCGGCTCGATAATCAGCGGTGCGTAAACGCCCAGAAGTTCCTGCCCGCCCGAATGACTGTGGGCCCAGTATGTTCCGTATTGCTTGACCGGAAAGCGATACTCAAAAGTTTCATTCGGCTTGATTCCGGCAAAGCTCACGCCCGGCACACCGTCCATCTCCGGCGGCAAAATCAAACCGTGCCAGTGAATCGAAGAAGTTTCTTTCAATTTATTGGTCACGCGAATGACAATATCCTCGCCTTCGCGCAGTCGAACAACGGGGCCGGGCAGCGAGCCGTTAATGGTCATCGCGTTTCCCACGCGCCCATCGAGATTGATTTTCTGATCGGCGATTAGCAGGTCGATCGCTTCCCCGGTTCGCCGAGAGGCTTGGGGCAAACCGCTATTCGTTTGAGCATACAGTGGCGTTAAACGCTCCAATGCAGCGAGGAGTGATAGCGACGCCGCGCTCTTTAAGAAATATCTTCTGCCGATACTGATCTCTTCTGATTTTTCGTTTTCCATTTTCCTTAAACCAAAGGCCTTCCTGTCCATCAAACCATCGTTATCTTTTTGGACGCTTGCCATTTGTTAGAACAACCTTGAGTGCTCCCTCTTTTTCCGCATTCCCAAAAGTGTCGTACGCCTTCATAATGTCTTTCATCTCGAAGCGATGAGTGACGAGTTTGTTCGGCTGGAGCTTTCCCGAGAGCACGACCTTTAGCAGCATCGGTATTGCGGCCGTGTCAACCAGACGCGTAGTGAGCGAAATGTTACGGTCCCAGAGCTTCTCCAGATGTAGTTCCACCGGTTTGCCGTGGACTCCAACGTTCGCAATGCGCCCGCCGGCTGCAACAATGTCCTGGCAGATATCAAAGGTAGCCGGGAGCCCGACCGCCTCGATAGCTACATCCACACCGGCGCCCTCTGTCAGTTTCATCACCTGTTTGGCGGCATTTCCATCCGCGCTGTTGATGAGCGTCGTTGCGCCAAATTTCTTGGCGACCGCGAGGCGTTTGTCATCCAAATCGATCATGAAGATCGCCGCCGGAGAGTAAAATTGGACAGTCAGCAAAACAGCGAGTCCGATAGGCCCGGCGCCAACGATTGCGACTGTATCGCCCGGCTTCACTTGCCCGTTCTGGACACCGCACTCAAAGCCAGTTGGCAATATGTCGCTGAGCATCAGCAAGGATTCTTCATCGCCGTCGGTCGGGAAATGATGAAGGCTTCCATCGGCGTGCGGGATCCGAACGTACTCGGCGTGTGTTCCGTCTATGGTGTTGCCCAGGATCCAGCCGCCGGTCCGGCAGTGTGAATACGTTCCGCGTTTGCAAAAGTCGCATTTTAGGCAGGCGGTGACGCACGAAACTATGACCTTCTCGCCCACTTTGAATTCGGAAACACCGGACCCGACCTCCTCGACTTCTCCAATGCCCTCGTGGCCAAGAATGCGTCCATCTGTCACCGCCGGAAGGTCGCCCTTCAAAATATGAAGATCCGTCCCGCAAATGGTCGCCATGGTGATCCGAACAATGGCATCACCCGGCTCTTTGATGGTTGGCCGTGGTTTTTCCTCCCATGCGCGCTTGCCGGGGCCGTGATAGACCAGGGCCTTCATCGTTATGTTTGTTATGCTGGGCGTCTTGGCCTCCGTTTGCTCAGGTTCGCGTTTAGCTGTTGGCATAATTTCTCCCTTGGAATCTATTTATCGCCTCCCAGATTTCATTGACATCCGGATCGTGGAGTTTTTACGACCTTCAAAAAATACGGTCACGTCCCGACGAGCTATAACGCACCCGCACGTCAAATGAGCGGCAACATTCCTTACAAGTTCGTAGGTGGTCAAACAGAATCCGCTTACTGGCCTCCTGAGTTTCTTCGAGCGGAAAAGCGCCGCTGAAAACATCGTCGAGTTTTTCTCTGATAGGAAAACAATTTATCGCTTCGACTTTTACGATTCTTATGCCCTCAATGAGTATTTTTCGGCCGTGTTTTTCTATGACTGTATCCATCTTCTCTTTCTCCTTTCTATGAGCACAAGAATCTTGGTTTATCGTGCCACCCACCGCTGTCGCCGACTCAAGCTGCCTCTGATTAGGTTCTTCGATACGGACTAAATTTCCCCTTACAAATCCTCGAAGGCGCAAATTCAGATTATCTCGCCTTTTTTCTCGAGCATTATGTGATGAATTGTTGCGACCTGAAGCCAGATGGCGCCGAGAAGAGTTGTTACGGCGCACATGAGCATCACATCCCTCGTCATTCC
>JAYSON010000346.1:0-6052 GCA_043722725.1 Chloracidobacterium sp. | reverse complement strand
GCTATGTTCTCAGGGAATCGGGCCGGGCTTTTGCAGGCCTTTATTATTGTCACATTGGCCTTCCTTTTATCTGGCCGGTCGCTTAATTTCAAGCAGACGGTTATTGCGGGTGGCGTGCTGGCTGTGTGTCTTTTCGCCGGGATGATTTACGGAACCACATTTCGAAATATCAAAGGATCCGAGTCGCAGGTATCGATGGATAAATACACAGAGAACATTTTCGACACCTTCGATCAAGTCGGAAAATTTGACCTCCAAAATAGTTTGGAACTTGGTTTAATGGGGCTCGCCGAAAGGCTTGATACATTAAGTTCGGTCGCCGTTGTGGTGTCTAATTACGAGCAGCTGCAACCTTACGAAGAGAGTTACGGCTTGGATAACAACATTTGGAAGGATATCTCGACATTCTTTATCCCGCGGGTCATCTGGAACGAAAAACCGGTCGCGTCCGAACCCCGCAAATACAGCGATCTCTATTTCAACTATGGCGAGAACTCCTTTGCCATTACTCCTATCGGTGATCTGGTTAGAAATTACGGACCGATAGGGGTGCCGATCGGGATGTTCTTGTTCGGAATAGTTATTAGACTGATGTATAGTGCACTGATTGAGGATCAGCCCAGGATGATTTGGCGGTCCACCCTCTACTTTATGCTGTTAATGGCAATCTCATACGAAGGGTTTTACGGGCTGCTCATACCGTTTCTCTTTAAGGTCGGCATCACATCGGTCGTCGGCCTATTAATTGTAGGTTTTGTTGCAAAGAGTATGGGTTACCGCAGAACTGCGGTGGCCGTCTGATCAAAACATCGATACCGAAGGAAGATTTTAGTCGTTAACATATGATTGTTTTTACGAATGGCTGCTTCGATATTCTGCATCCCGGCCATATCGACCTTTTAGCCCGGGCCAAAAAGCTCGGCACAAAATTGGTGGTCGGCTTAAACAGCGATGATTCTGTTAGAAAGATCAAAGGTTCCGGACACCCTTTTCAAAATGAAAATGATCGTAAGGCAGTTCTAATGGCATTGGGTGCCGTTGACGAAGTAATTATTTTCGAGGAGCTTACGCCCGAAAAGTTGATACATACTATAAAGCCTGACATCCTTGTAAAAGGCGGCGATTGGAAACCCGGTGAGATTATCGGCGGTGATTTCGTCGTTGCGAGAGGCGGGAAGGTAATATCGCTGCCATTGGTAACTGGATTTTCATCGAGTAAGATATTCGGAAAACTTCACAACAAGCAAATGCCTGAACAAACCGGAAATGATGTCATTCAAAAATCCTTAACTCAGCACATTGGGGTCTTCGAAGCTGTTTTAGAGTCGCTTTCCGATTCTATAGCCGAATGCGGAGAGCTGATCCTTCAAACGGTCCGCAAAGGAAAAAAGGTCTTAATATGCGGTAACGGCGGCAGCGCTGCCGACGCACAGCATATTGCAGCGGAATTTGTCGGACGCTACGAGACGGAACGAAAGGCCCTGCCGGCGATAGCTCTAACAACAGATACTTCCGCTCTGACGGCTCTCGCGAACGATTATAGCTTTGAGCGAGTGTTTGCGAGGCAGGTTGAAGCTCTTGCGGCAGAGGGCGACTGTTTGATAGCGATCAGCACGAGCGGAAATTCCCCAAATGTCATTGCCGCCGTGATGGAGGCCAGAAACCGAGGCTGCCGAGTCGTCGGAATGACCGGAGCAAAAGGGAAGAAACTCGCTTCCTTGTCAGATGCCTCGATATTAGTGCCTTCTGAGCGAACAGCACGTATACAAGAAGCACACATAACGATCGCGCATATTTGGTGTGAAATGGTGGATAACGAAGTCGCCGGAATTTAGTATTAACTTGTTTACTTGCAATTAATAAGCCCTCACATCTTAAGCCATTACAATAACTGTCAGACCCTAGACGTTTCAACTGATACTTCAACCCTGATCTCATGCGAATCTTGATCTTTGGCGGAAACGGAATGCTCGGCCATAAGCTTGTTCAGGTTTTGCGACGGGATACGGAAGTTTGGTACACGCTGCGCGATAAATTTTACGATGTAGAACGATTTGATCTTTTTGAGAGGCAGCGTTGCATTGACGGCGTAGACATTGAAAATGTCGAAAGCATACGAATGGCTATCGTCGCATCACGGCCGGATGTGGTTATCAACGCGGTCGGGATCGTTAAGCAACTTCCAACTTCTAAGGATACGATCCGAATGCTTACCGTCAATTCCATTTTTCCGCACAGATTAAATGAACTTGCTTCGGAAATTGGATTCCGGCTTTTTTGCATCAGCACGGACTGTGTTTTTGACGGGAGGAGAGGTGACTACTCGGAAGCAGACGTTCCCAATGCGACCGATCTCTATGGAAAGAGCAAGAATCTTGGAGAAGTTACATCTAATAGCTCTATAACGCTGCGGACATCTATAGTTGGCCGGGAACTGCAAACATCCCACAGTTTGATCGAGTGGTTCCTGTCGAACAAGGGCAAGTCCGTAAAGGGTTTTGCAAATGCGATATACAGCGGCTTTCCAACTGTCGTTTTGGCCGATATAATCAAGAATTTGATTTACGAACATCCGGAACTGATTGGCTTATATCATGTGTCGAGCGATCCGATAAACAAATACGACCTGCTTAAACTGTTGAACACGGCGTACGGATCAAGCATTGAAATAGAGCGGGACGAGGATTTTCGGATCGACCGAAGCCTAGATTCAACAAAATTTAAAAACGCCACGGGATTTACGTCGGCGAGTTGGGAAGTTATGGTCGAGGAAATGACAAAGGATCCAACGCCCTACGAACTATGGCGGAAATAAAAAAATTAGAGGGAAAACGAATACTGGTGACTGGTGGAACCGGCTCGCTTGGGCAGACGCTAGTTCGCAGGCTTCTAACCGGCGAGATGGGAATGCCCGCGAAGATAACCGTTTTCTCTCGTGACGAGGCAAAACAGCATTACATGCGGCTCGATTTTTTGCACCGAACAACCGCGACCGACGACGTTATCTATAAGAATAAATCGGAGATACTAAACTTTCGTATCGGCGATGTTCGTGATTATGCCGCGCTGACTGCGGCACTTCGCGAAGTCGATATCGTATTTCATGCTGCCGCATTGAAGCAAGTCCCGTCATGCGAGTATTTTCCGTTTGAAGCGGTTTTGACCAATATTTACGGGGCTTACAACTTAGCCCGCTCGATCAGAGAAAACAATTTTCCGGTCGAAAAGGTAGTCGGCATTTCAACGGACAAAGCTTGCAAGCCGATAAACGTTATGGGAATGACCAAAGCCCTTCAGGAAAGGGTTTTGATCGAGGCGAACCGTGAATGTCCGAGCACCAGCTTTCTGTGCGTCAGATACGGCAACGTGATCGCCTCCCGAGGCTCCATAGTGCCGCTTTTTGTCGAACAGGCCCGCAACAATCAGCCGCTAACGGTTACAATGCCGGAAATGACGAGGTTCCTGCTCAGCCTGGACCGAGCCGTAGATACGGTGTTTGCGGTTATCGATCATGGGCGTCCTGGTGAAACGTTTGTTCCAAAAGTACCGGCGGCGAACATTTTGGATCTTGCGAAAGCGGTAATGGGCGACAAAAATCTTCCTATCGTTTTTACGGGAATTAGACCCGGTGAGAAGATCCACGAGATAATGGTGTCTGAGGAAGAATGCTTTCGAACAAAGGAACTTGGAGGCTATTACGTAATTGTTCCGGTTCTGCCCGAGTTGCGAGACGGTCGTAAATTCGAACCCGCACTTTCTAACGAATATTCTTCCAGCGATAATAATATTTCTGTAGATAGCCTACGCGAATTGATCGGGTCAGCGAGCACAGAAATTAAACTGTTTCTCTCACAGGCCTGATCCTAAATCCTATGAAAGTAATGACCATTTTCGGGACCCGTCCGGAGATCATCAGGTTAAGTCTCGTAATGAAGATCCTCGATCAGCATTGCGGACACACGACCGTGCATACAGGTCAAAACTTTGCAGAGAGCCTTAGCGATATATTTATTCGCGATCTTGAGATACGGAAACCTGACGTTCATCTGGGAATTCGATCGACGAGTTTTGGCGACCAGGCGGGTCTAATAATTACCAAGATCGACGCAATTTTAGAACAGCACCAACCCGACAAAGTGCTAATTCTCGGCGACACAAACAGCGCTCTCTCCGCGATAGTTGCGGCACGGCGTGGCATACCGGTTTTTCATATGGAAGCAGGAAATCGATGTTTCGACGACCGCGTTCCAGAAGAGATTAACCGCCGCATTATCGACCATTCCAGTACGATATTACTCCCATATACGGAACGCAGCCGGGACAACCTAGTCGCCGAAGGCGTGGAGCGAGAACGAATTTTTGTAACCGGCAATCCCATTTACGAAGTTCTGAACAACTTTGCTGAAAAGATCGAAGAAAGTAAATCGCTTGAAGAACTTGGCGTTAAGCCGTTCGAATACTTTCTTGTCACTTTGCATAGGGCGGAAAATGTTGGTAATCGCGATCGATTAAATAGTATTTTCAAAGGTTTTTCTAAAATAGCCGGGAAATTTGAAAAGCCGGTCTTGATAAGTGTGCACCCGAGAACGGCGCAACAAATTGAGCAGTTTGGGATAAAACCTGATAGCGATCGGATTATACTGCTGGAACCGTTGGGCTTTTTCGACTTCGTCAAGCTCGAGAAAAACTCGCTCGCAGTTTTGACCGACAGTGGGACCGTGCAAGAAGAATGTTCGATTTTCGGTATTCCAAACGTAACCGTACGCGATGTCACAGAGCGGCCTGAGACGCTCGAATCCGGCAGCAATATTCTAAGTGGAGCTCATGCCGATTCGATCGTCGATGCGGTCTCTTTGGCAATATCGCAGCCGGCGAATTGGTCGCCGCCGCCCGAATACCTGGTCAAGAACGTCTCACAAACCGTCAGCAAGATCGTTCTCGGATACACAAATTTGCGTCGGCACCAATCGTAGAGAATCAGATCTCGGTGGCCTCATCGCAAAGTATCATACAGTTCGATCCATTTGCCGATGTGGTTACGAATGTCGAACTCGCGAATAACAAAATCCCGGCTGCGTTCGCGAAAGCCTTGATATTCGGCATCGTTCATCCGCAAAATTCGATCGATAGTTTCGGCAAGAGCTACCGGTGTATTTTCCGTCCAAAAACCGATCTTTTCTTTTTCTAATGATTCCCACGGCGTATTCGTCGAAGCCAGAACCGGCGTCTTTTGCGCAAGTGATTCGAGCACGACTACGCCGAAGTTCTCCGAGTGTGAAGGCATTAGGGTGAAATGGGCGTCCGCCAAAAGCTGTGATTTTGCCTCGCCTTCAACCTGTCCGGCAAAAAGGACTTTGTTTTCCAGCTTCAGATCTGAAACGAGCGTTGACAATGCCTTTTCGTATTCCGGTTTGCCTTTACCGGCAATTTTTAGGACGAAATCACACCGTAAAAACTCCTCCGAATCCGCTAGGGCCTTAATTAGATTATCGATCGCTTTTTTTGGGTGAATTCTACCGATATAGAGCAGGTATCTACCGGCTGATCGCTCCGACTCGGGAGCAACCTCGATATAATTGGGTATTTGAAACACTCGAGCTCCGCTGCCGAAGATCTTCTTGATGTAGGCGGTTTCCTCGTCCGAGGTTGAATGAAAAACTGGATAATCGCCAATTATGTTTTTTATGCACCAAAGTATGGGACGTTTTCTTCGCCCCGAATAATTCAATGAATATTCATCTAGTTCGCCGCGTGCCGACCACGCTATCTTTTTTCCGAAAAGACGGGCCGCAAACGCCGTTAGAAAGGCGGTTGGGAAGAAAAAGGATGACAGATGAACAACATCCGCGCGGGAAAAATTCAAAAGGGAAGTCATTGTCTGGTATATAGGGAAGTGCAGGAACCTTGTCTTAACGTAGATCGCGCGTCCCGCCTCATTCTCAATCCAGCGATTTAATGGGACATCGGAATTAAGCCCTTTATTAGTGGCTACGATAGTTGGCTCGAAGCCGTGTTTCCTGAGATGTTTTGCCAGCCAATAGACGGAATTTGC
>JAYSON010000345.1:0-6333 GCA_043722725.1 Chloracidobacterium sp. | reverse complement strand
CGGGATCTTGGGTTCTCTCTTATTTCGTCGTCGCTTGGCACAATCGGCTTCCGGGTAACGATCTCGACAATTTTCTTTGCTCCGCAAATACAAACCGGCATTCTCGGTGGGCAAAAGCATTTTCCCGAAAGTTTTTGAAATGTTTGCTTTACAATCCGATCTTCAAGCGAATGAAAAGCGATTACGGCAAACCTGCCTTCAATTTTCAAACTTTCCACCGCATCCAAAATAAACTGGGGAAGTATCCCGACCTCATGATTAACCGCAATTCTTAAGGCTTGAAATGTGCGGGTTGCCGGATGTATCTTGTCTTTTGGGCTTCTGCGAACCGATCTTTCGACCAGTTCGACAAGTTGCTTCGTCGTCGTTACCGGCTCACCATTTTCTCTTTTTTCAATGATTCTACGGGCAATTCTCCTTGAAAATCTTTCTTCGCCGTAGAGGTAAATGAGATTTGCGATTTCATCCTGCGAAAGCGTTGCTAAAAGCTCGGCGGCGGTCGGGTCGTTCGCGTCTGCGTTCATTCGCATATCGAGCGGCGCGTCAAACCGAAAGCTAAAACCTCTCTGTTCGCTGTCAATCTGAAGTGACGACAAACCAAGGTCTGCAAGTATGCCATCGACCCGGCCGATGTCATTTTTCTTGAGGACTCGTTTCAAGTCCGCGAAATTCGCGTGGACAAATGTCACTCGCTCTCCAAATTTCTCTAAACGCTTTCGCGCCAAAGCGAGTGCCGCTGCGTCCTGATCAATTCCAATTACGCTTGTTTTGGGATGATTGCTTAGGATCGCTTCCGAATGCCCGCCAAGGCCGAGTGTTGCGTCAACGTATCTTCCCGTGCTCTTGATCTCAAGCAGACCCAGGCTTTCACTGAGCAAAACCGACGCGTGAAGATTTTCGAAACTGTTTTCGACCATTTTTCAAAGAGCGGAACGATTTTTCAACACACCTCTAACTTCGGACAATATGTCCGCCGACTCCTAAATATTTTGCTTGTTTTCCGGTTTCAACGCGAGCTTATTAACTGCCAGTCAACGTAATACCGATACTGGCCTATCTTTCGCGTTTTTATGGTTTACTTCGATGTGGGAGGCGCTTAATTTCTTAAACACCTACTCTACTTTCGTACTCCCCGCTTCATCCCGTTTTTGAAGCGTTGTTAAGTGTCAGTAAGCATATTACGCCGTTTCTAAAATTCTTGTCAAGAACAAAATTCATCATTTTTGTTAATCACGTGCTTAACGAAATTCGCAAATTTTTTATCATTTTTTTGCAGCTCGGACGAGCGTTTCTTTTTCCGCCATATTTAAGATAAAGTTTAGATTTTGCATTTCTTATGGACTCGCCTTTCTTACAACTATTGATTTTCGGCGTGTTCGCCGCGCTGGCAAATATTTTGGGCGGTTTGATATTGTTTCCTTCCAAGATCCATCGCAATTATAAAAAGAGTCTGAAATATTTGCTGGCGTTGGGGGCAGGGTTCATGCTTGCCGTGACTTTTTTTGAGATTGTGCCTAAAACCATACTGCTTTGGCAGAAGACGCACCCCGAAAGCGCTGAAAATCTTTACCCCCCGATGCTTCTTCTCTTGACGGGGTATCTTTTGACACAGTTTTTTGAACATACTATCGCCCCACATTTTCATTTGGGTGAAGAGGTTAACTCTGACGAAATAATCCCGGCCTCCTCAGCTTACACCGGTGTTGGGGGACTGCTTATTCATACTTTCTTTGACGGTGTCTCAATCGCGGCGGCATCGCAGATCGATGTGAAGGTTGGTTTTCTTGTTTTCATCGCGGTATTTCTACACAAGTTCCCGGAGGGTTTTACGATCGGGTCAATGATTCTCGCCGCCGGAAAAGGTTTCCGTGAGGTGTTAATCGCCACATCAATGATCGGCGCGACAACGCTGCTGGGCGTCGTAATCTTTTATTTTGTGGGGAATAGTCTTGGTTTTTCGGTAGCATACGCTTTGCCGCTTGCCAGCGGAGTAACATTGTATGTTGCGGCGAGCGATCTGATTCCAGAAGTTAATCATCACGGCGGCAAACGCCCGCTTGTTTCGATATCGGTTTTCGCGGGCGTCGCCCTGTTCTTTGCGATCCATTATGCAGTAAACGAACTGATCCCTCATTAGGCCAAAAAGATTTTGGAACAAACCGGACGTGTTTTCGTTATTAATTAGCGGAGGTAAATTAAAACAATGCGTGAACCTATAGTCGCCGGAACTTTGAGTCTCTTGATTCCGGGTATTGGACAAATTTACAACGGCAGAATACTTATCGGTATTATTTGGTTAGTTTTAACAGGCATTTCGTGGATCGGATCCGCGGGACTGTTGGGTTGGGTCGTCCATCTGATCTCCGGATGGTGTGCATACAGCTTTGCGAAGGACAACCCGGTCCGAAGTTAGAATTTCTTCGCACAATCCTCCTTTAGCCCGATGTTAAGCGACATCGGGCTTTTTTTTGATTTTCCAAATGCGTGCATATCAAGTAATATAGGCTCTTAGTGTAGATCTCAACTTTTCGACAGAGTTTCACCGGTCCATCTGCATTGGAATCTTACGCCTCATAATATGGTTAAAGAAGGCTTTCCTTTCGTTATAACACCGCTTGTCATCGCGTTAATCTTTGGGTTTTTCCAGTTATGGATCGCCGCGGCACTTTTTGTTTTGCTTGCCGCTTTCATGGCGTATTTTTTTCGCGATCCGTCCCGAACGATCTCGCAGGGAGAAGGAATAATCGTCTCGGCGGCAGACGGACGAGTAACTCGTATCGATAAAAATGAGAACGGCACAACTGTAAGTGTTTTTCTTTCTCCGCTGGATGTCCACATAAACCGGGCACCGATCGCGGGAAAAATCACCAAAGTCGATTACATCAAAGGCAAAAAAGCCCCGGCCACAAGCAACGAAGCAAGCTTTTCGAATGAACGAAATTCCCTGACGATAGAGAATGATAAGATAACGGTTGTTTGCACACAGATTGCAGGCATTGTTGCCCGGCGGATCGTTTGTTGGAGCAAATTGGGCGATGAACTTGAACTGGGACAAAAGTTCGGTCTTATTAAATTCAGCTCGCGGACCGATCTGCTATTGCCGGAAACCGTGGAGATATTGGTAAAGGTCGGCGATCGTGTGGTGGGAGGCGAGACAATAATAGCGATATTGGAAGAATATCACGTGCCGCGGACTATCGTTGAAAGTCGTTCCGCTGCGGAACTGTCGGTTTCGGAATAGTTTCAGTCGTTAGCGAGCCTCGATTTAATCATGGAGACCGAAGAGAATAAGACAGTTCACAAAGGCTTCAAAAAAGGGCTGTATGTCATTCCGACGGCTTTCACGGCAGCAAATGTCGCGATGGGCTTCATTGCGGTTATCTACTCGATCCGCGGCTTTCAGATAGTTTCGGTAAATCCAACCGGTGCCTCGGGTTATTTCAATTACGCCGCCGTTGCCATCGGCCTTGCTATACTTTTCGACACGCTCGACGGACGCGTTGCCCGCATGACAAAGACCGCCACCGAGATAGGTGTCCAGTTCGATTCGCTTGCCGACGTTCTTACGTTCGGCATCGCGCCGATTGCATTGATATACAGTTGGGCAATCGGTGCGGCGTTTCCGGAAAGCAGCTCGCAATACGGCCTCGGCGTTTTTCTTCTTTTTATGTACCTGATGTGCGGGGCCTTCCGCCTCGCCCGTTTCAATCTTCAGTCAATGCGGCCGAGAGTGCTTGCCGAAGGCACGCCAAAAGTCGATAAAAAGAATTTCGTCGGCCTGCCGATACCTCCAGCCGCCGGCCTGCTCGCTTCCCTTGTACATTTTGCTCCGATGCCGCTCAGCTCATACGGCGAAAGTTGGGGGCGATTTTATTGTGGGCTGATAATGGTGCTGATAGCTGTTTTGGGTGTTTTGATGGTCAGCACAATCCGCTATTCAAGCATGAAAACGGTCGGAACCGGGCGGCGAAATCTATATCTGGTACTGGTTATCGCCGCTATCGGAATGCTGATGTGGCTCTATTCAAACTATGTCCTGCTCATCCTCTCGGTCGCCTACGTTTCCCACGGCATTATCTGGTATGTTTTCAGTCTTTTACGAACCCGTCCGACGAACATCGACGCCGAAGTCTAATCCTTTTTGTTCCACTCTTCCTCCTTGGAACAGTGGATCGAAGCTGTCGTCCGGACAAAGGTGAGCTACCCTGTAGATCAATTCCACGCACGCCAACTTTGAGAATTTTTACCGCTTGCACGCCTTGCTTCAGAGATCGAGGCGAGGCCGGCAGGGCTGTATTTTTTTCGTTTCACCCATTCGGGCAGTTCGATGTCGTCTTCGTAGCGGCTTTGGCTGGCGACGATCAGGGTCATTAGGGTTACGAACAGGACTGAAATAGCTGTCGTATGCAGGACGAAGTCGAAGATGCTGTGGACGAGTATGCCGAAACAGCCGGCAAGCGCGCCGATGGCGACACCGCGGCGGTACAGATTGTCAGATTTTGCCGCTTCCAAGCCCAAACGGAATAACCAAAAGAGAAACACCAAGCCAATGATCACACCGACGATTCCGGCATCCGCGGCAACTTGCAGATAATCGTTATGGGCCTGCTCAACCCTTTCCAAACCGCTGCGGTCGTCATAAGGCGTATAGGCGACGCCCAATGCGCCGAAACCGGCTCCGAGCGGCATATTGTGGGTGATAACATCAATCGTCACGTTCCAAATATGGCCGCGGTCGGTCGTCACATCTTTCGACGAGGCCGTTTCCGCAAGTCTTGTAAGCGAGCTTTCACCCCCGATGAAAATCGAACCCACCACAATTGCCGCGATCAGCACACCGGCGAAGCCGACTTTTAGAAATAAGGCCCGTCGGCTGCTCGCACCGGTCGTCAGCATGACCAAAAGAATGATCTCCGCCAATAGAGCCACAAGACCACCGCGCGAACCGCTCATCAGCAACGCGACGCCCATCAATGCAATTGCCGTCAGATAAAGCAGCCGTTTATCTTTGCCGGCCGCACCGGCAAACAAGAGGCCGAGCGGCACGCTTAAAGTCATTTCCATGTAAGCGGCAAAATTGTGACGATTTACAAACGAACCGAATGGAACGGCGAACCGCGTTTCGTAAATGCCGTAAATTTTGCCGGGACTTAAGACGGATTGCAGGATCGCGAAAAACGCATAAATAAAACCAAATATTGCTATCACCGCAACTACTTTGCGAATTCGGGCCGCCGAATCGATAAATATAAGCGACGCAGAGAAAAAAAGGAACAGGGCAAAGAAATGCAGCGCAGACATCTGGGTCGCGAACGGAGCGAGCGAGATCGTGCGCGGTATTTCGGACACGCCGGCCGTTTCGGCGATTTGTCCGAAAGGAATGGTCTGAATAGTACCGTAGACGGCAGCCGCCAAAAGCGGAATTTGAATAAAACTTCGATTAAACCGAATTGTTCCAGTTCTCATGCCGTCGATCGCCCAAAGAATAACGATCGCGGCTATGACCAAATAAAAAAGCGCAAGTGTAGGCTGATGCACCGTCCCGTAGGCTAGAGTTGTGAAAATGATTGTCCCGCATATCAGTACGTACGCGAGTCGATTTGCCCAAGTCATAAATTAGTCGCCACTTATGGCAGTAAGAGAGTGCCGGAACCCGGCAGCGGGTAGGTTTGTATTTAAAGTTTTCATTTGCGTTAAGTTCACACTTATTTCGCGCATTTTTCATGTCGTTTCGTGGTTCCTTCATAAGGCCGACATTGAAACCACTAAATTACACTAAAGAAGACAAAAGAAAACATTGAAACGCCCTGATAGAATGATCAGGACTCTAGATTATCACTTAACTTTGCGATCACTCAAAATAACAACGGCGGCCAAATCCTTCCTAAACGGAAAACGGTTAAAGCCTGGCGATTTTGAAGTCGTCATACCAGATCGTTCCCGAAATCGGGCATAACTCGCCGCACGGCGCTCGAGAAGTCCGGATGGTTATTCCATCGCAGGTTGAGGGAACGACGAACTCAACAGTTATTTTCTGCCAATCGTTTGAACCGAGCGGAAAACGGGGTGTCGAGGCAATCACAAAGTCACTATTGGCGTCAACTATTTCGATAAAAGGTTCGCCTCCGGTTCTCAAATTCTCGGTGCGAAGCATGAAGCTGACACTGTATCGCGCCGAAGGTTCGACAGCAACCAACTGAACCACGTTGTAAAGTTCGGGCTTGGAATAAGCCTTAAAGTTGAGCTTCAGGCTTTTAAGGCCTTCGCTTTTGGCGGTCGAGTCCGTAAGAATATCCAGCTTGCTATCGCTTCTGTTGATCCGCCAGCCGAAAA
>JAYSON010000344.1:0-4578 GCA_043722725.1 Chloracidobacterium sp. | reverse complement strand
AGATCCGTTTCCTTGTGCCAGACAAAATCGACAGGCTGGCCAATGTGCTTCGACACGACGTGATATGCATCGTGATCGCAATTCGAACCGGGAAAAACTATTACGCCAAACTTCATAATTAATCATGAGTGATGAGTCAAGATGAATTTCTTACATTCACCACTCACCACCGCTACTAAGCTATTTCCACCCTATAATCTTCAATTATCGGGTTTGTCAAAATATCCTTGGCGATCTTCTCCGCAGAATCTCGTGCATCCGTTTCACTTACGGCATCATCCAGCGAGATCTCGAAATACTTGCCCTGCCGAACATCCGAAATATTCTTGTAACCGAGCGATTCCAGCGAATGATGGATCGCTTTGCCTTGCGGGTCGAGGACACTTGGTTTCAGCGTTACATATACTTTAGCTTTCATTTAACTCCTCAAAAGAAATTTTAGATTGTGGCGTAAAATGTTGTTTTAATCAACAGCATGTGGTAAGTTTCACCAGAACTTTTTCTTCACGCATTCGTATCAAAATCAAACCCGTTCACAGGAGAGGCATTTAGACATGGAAAATCAAAAATCCGCGCTAGGACTCGATGGCAACGTAACCGCGCTAATCGGATATCCGATTGGCATCGTGGCCCTTGTTTTGATCTTTATCGAAAAGGACAACAAATTTGTCAGGTTTCACGCTCTGCAATCCGTTCTTTGGTCCGTAGGCATCACAATCGCGATTATAGCGGTTGCGATCGTCGGCTTTATTCTCAGTCTTGTGGTTGCGATGATTTCCTCAACACTCGGATATGTTGTCGGATTCGTCTTCATGCTCGTATATCTCGGGCTTATTGTCGCATGGCTGGGAGGGCTGGTATACGGTGCCATCAAATCGTATGGCGGTGAAATGACGAAACTCCCGATCGTCGGCAACATGGTGGAAAAATGGGTATAACTATTTAAATACTCTTGCGAATACTTTTGCGACGTTTCGCAGATAATGCTTTACATCAAAAACGCGGGCAATTTCTTCCGATGATAAACGCGAAGAGATGTCCGCGTCTTTCTTTACCAGATCTTTATAATCGCCGCCTTCATCCCAGACCTTCATCGCATTTCGCTGCGTCCAGGCATAAGCATCTTCGCGAGAAACGCCTTTTTGCGTGAGTGCGAGAAGGAGCTGTCCGCTGAATACAAGGCCGCGAGTTAAACTCAGGTTCTTGAGCATATTCTCCGGGTAAACGATCAGCGTGTCCAGGAGATTCGTAGTTTTCGCCAGAATATAGTCAAGCGTCGCGGAAGAATCGGGCAGAACGATACGCTCGGCCGATGAATGCGAGATATCGCGTTCGTGCCAGAGAGCGACGTTCTCGAGACCTACGATGGAATTCGCCCTGACCGTTCGCGCCATTCCACATATTCTTTCGGATAAAATTGGATTGCGTTTGTGCGGCATCGCCGATGAGCCTTTTTGGCCGGTTTTGAAGAATTCCTGTGCTTCGCGGACTTCCGTTCGCTGCCAGTGCCGCACCTGAAGAGCGATCTTTTCGAGGGTCGAAGCGATGATCGCCAGCGTACAGAGATACTCGGCGTAGCGGTCACGCTGGATCACCTGCGTCGAAACATCGGCTGCTTCCAATCCGAGTTTCGCACAGACGCGTTCTTCGACACCAGGCGAAAGATGTGCAAATGCACCAACAGCTCCGCTTATCTTGCCGACGGAAACCGCGTCTTTTGCCCGTTCCAACCGTTCCCGGTTACGCTGCGTTTCCGAATACCACAACGCCCACACAAGTCCAAACGAAGTCGGTTCGGCGTGTATGCCATGTGTACGCCCGATCTGAGGCGTTTCCTTGAACTCGTACGCACGCCTCTTCAGAACCGGCAGAAGGCCGTCTATCTTCGCAAGCAAAACATCGCACGATTCTTTCAATAACAACGCATTTGCCGTATCGACTACATCGCTCGAAGTCATGCCGTAGTGTACAAAACGCGCCGCGCCGCCGATGTTCTCGGCAAGATTTGTTGTAAAGGCGATAACATCGTGATCGGTCGTTTTCTCGATCTCGTTTATGCGCTCGACGGTCAATGCGGCCTTCGATTTAATCTGTTCAAGCGCATCGGGTGGAATAACTCCGTCTTCTGCATGAACCTCACAAACGGCGATCTCAACATCCAGCCACTTCTGAAATTTATTTTGAAGCGACCAGATTGCGCCCATTTCGGGCAATGTATATCTTTCGATCATATTCAAATCTATGCGGTGAGCCGCTGAAGTATCACGGGTATTTCCTCTTCCCAATCACGCAATTTTGTTCACGCCTGATTCTCCCGTGGAACATCATCGTCCAGTTTCTCGTTAACTTCAATGTCGTTGTCACCGAGCACGTCCCGGATATAAACCATCTGGACAATCACCATCACAACCGCCAGTAGAGGCGTCGCAAGAACGAGGCCCAACCCGCCTATCATTACGCTCAACGCAAGTTGAAAGATAATCGTCAAAGCCGGCGGTAGTTCAACAGTTTGACGTTCGATGATCGGAGTTACGAGATTCGACTCGATCAACTGAACTCCAATAAACAAAGCAAGCACGTAAACCGCAGTGATCGGACTTTCAATAAATGCCAGTAAAGTCGCCGGCAGAGCGGAAATGATAGGCCCGAAATTCGGAATAAACGACAGCAATCCGGCGATCAACCCAAGCGTTAAGGCGAGCGGAACCCCGATTATTGAAAGCCCGATCCACGTCAAAATGCCTATAAAGATCATCGATCCGACCTTGCCGATAAGCCACCATTCCAGCGTCTCGGCGATCGCATTGATGATCTCTTTTACACGCGGACGCCGGTCGATGGGGAACAGCTTGGAAAATCCGTTGGCGTAGAAATCCGGCTCGGTCGCCAGATAAATTGCCAGCAGGACGGTTACGAAAAAGTTTCCGATCGCTCCGACCGTTGACGAAAAGAACCCGCCGACATTCGTCAAAAAGCCGGACGTCGTTATCATCTGTTTTACGTCGTCAGTACTCGGCAACTGTTCAATGATCGCTCGTCCCCAGCCGAATTGCGAGACGTAATTGCCGACCTGCTGAGCGGAACGCGGCAGCTCTTCGCGCAGATGCCGGACTTGCTCGGCTACGCTCGGGGCAAGCAGCGCAACCGCACCTCCAACCGCCAAAAGAAGCAGCACGGCAACCAGCAGCACCGCCCAGCCTTCACCGATCTTTATCCATCGTCGGGCAAAGTCCGCCAACCCTCTAACAAAGATCGCGAGCAATATACCCGCAAAAACCAGCAGGACGATATCAAAAATGTAGTAGAGCAGAACGACCAGCAGAATGGCGAGCAAAACTATGCCGACCGTAATTAAAACGCGGTCGACAAAGGATCTTTCGGGTTGCGGGATCAATGTCATTTTATATAACGCTTGTCGATGAGCAATTCCGCATTGAGAATCGCCGAACCGGCCGCGCCGCGCACCGTGTTGTGGCTAAGAGAAACAAAGCGGTAGTCGAAGACATTGTCGGGGAATATTCGTCCGACCGTTATCGACATCCCATTGCCGTTGTCACGGTCAAGCCTGGGCTGCGGACGGCTCGGCTCATCCGATACTTCCATGAATTTTTTGGGCGAGGAGTACAAGCCTAGCGACGGAAAAGATTTCATCGATTCGACTACTTCTTCCAGCGTCGTAGTCCGTTTCAGGTTCACGCGAACAGAGCAGGTGTGCCCATCGATCACGTGTACGCGAAAACACTGTGCCGAAACCGAAAAATCCGCTTTTTTGATAGCTCCGTCGGCAAACTCGCCAAGGATCTTCTGCGCCTCGGTCTCGACCTTTGGCTCTTCGCCCGCGATGTAGGGCATGACATTATCGGTTATATCCAGCGACGGAACGCCGGGATAGCCTGCGCCAGAGATCGCCTGCATTGTCGTGACTATCGCCGACTCGACACCGAAACTGCGGTTCAAGGCGGCAAGCGGAGGAGCAAAACTGGCTACAGCGCAATTGGGATTGGTCACGATAAAGCCTTTGCCATAACCGCGTTTCCGCTGCTGTACTTCGATAAGACCAAGATGTTCCGCATTGATCTCCGGTATCAGAAGCGGCACGTCCTCGTCCATTCGATATGACGACGAATTGCTGATAACCGGATATCCGGCCCGTGCGAACGCCTCTTCGGTTTCGCGGGCAACGGACGACGGAAGACTTGAAAAGATGATCTCGCAATCGAGGAGCGGTTCTATCGGCTGAACGACGATATCTCGAACATTTTCCGGTATCGATCCCGCCAATTTCCACGCACACGCTTCCGCGTATAGCTTTCCGGCAGAGCGATCCGACGCAGCTAAAGCCGCGATCTCAAACTGCGGATGATTTTGAAGGAGCTGAATAAATCTCTGGCCGACCGTTCCTGTCGCACCCAATATTCCGACTCGATATCTTTTGCTCATTAGGCAATTAAAGTTAATTTCAGAATCTAATTCGGCTTTTTAAAAAAGGGTCATGACTAGTTAAACATCTTATTGTATAAGATAAAGCTAGTAATGACAGATAGTTACAACATATTTAAGCGTTCCCGAATTTCTCGT
>JAYSON010000343.1:0-6571 GCA_043722725.1 Chloracidobacterium sp. | reverse complement strand
TTTTTTAATGTGAGTCGAAGATTCTTCAAATACTGCTCGCGGTCTTCCTTAGCGGTCAGAAAATGAAAGACAGCGCGGTCGTGCCATAAGTCGAAATAATTTTCGGGTAACGCAAACTGCGTTATATCGGCGCTAATTCAAGTAACCGAAACGGCTTTATCTCCAAGCCTCCGTTTTGTTTTTTCCAAAGCATTTGCCGAAATATCCAAAACGGTCAAATTCTTAAAACCTTTTTTGAGTAAATCATCGACCAAAGTTGACGACCCTCCGCCAATGTCAATGATTTGAGCATCCGCTTTCAAATCAGCTGAATCAATCAAAGCTAAGGATTTCTGCAAATGCGATTGAAACCAACTGACATCAGAAGGCTCTTTGGTTTCGTAAATATGTTCCCAGTGATTTTGTTTCCTCATAATTTTCACCTCGTATGATTATTCTCGGATATTTAGTTCTCTTCAACAAAATGCCGGTGCGCGGGTGGCTTATGACCGCCAAGGGCGAAAGCGAGCAAAACGACCAACAAGCAAATCGCGCCCGCCAGCGTGAACGTCAGCGGGGTTTTCAACCAGACGGCGGCATAACCAATTGCAGGATAAGTAATCAGCCAGCAGGCGTGCGTCAACGCGAAGTACGCGGCATAAGCCCGCCCGCGTTCGTCTTCCCGCGTGTGTTCGGCGAGAAGCGTGCCCGACGCGATTGAAATCAGGGCTTGTCCGGCGCCGTTCAAGAACCACAGAGCCGCGAAAATAATCAGCGGCGGTTGAAAAACGCCCGGCAGCAGAATCAGGCCGAGAATGACTCCGCCGATAAAAAGTGCTCTCCGCGACCAATCGTGCCTCATATAATGGAGAGCCGTTTTACCATTCGCATCCGCCTCAATGCGCGTCGTCGCACGACCCAAAATTATCGCCGCGATTGATGAGCCTAGACCCAAAACCGCCATCACGATTACAAAACCCGTGGTGCCGCTTTGCAAAACATCGCTGACGTAAACAACCGTCGCCACAATCGCTGCCGCACCCGCCGTTGCTTCGGCGAAACTCAAAATCAAAGCCTGACGTAACGACGGCTCACGCAGTAAAATCCGCGTGCCGAGCGTGAGGTCGCTCATAAATCCACTTAAATCAACCGGTGCGAATCGTTTTTTCACTTGCGGAATCGTGACCAGTAAGACCAGTCCGGCTGAAACAAGATAGGTAAAAGCGTCGAACCAGAAAACCCACCGCACGCTGAACGCGGCAACCAGAAGTCCGGCAAGCGCGGGAGCCGCAAACGCTTCGATGTCAACGGCGACACGTGAAAATGAAAGGGCTTTGACGTAATCGGTTTCGCCGACCACTTCGGGCAGGCTCGCTTCAAACGTTGGCGTGAAAAAAGCTGTGACGGCGTTTATCGAAAAAATCAGGACGTAAATGTGCCAGATTTCCGTGATAAACGGGAAGAGCGCGAGTAGGCCGAAACGCAAAACGTCGGTAACTATCAAAATCCTTTTGCGGCTCACGCGGTCGGCTAAAACTCCGGCGAACTGCGAGAACAGCAAAAATGCCAGAATCCGAAGAAAAAGCGCGTTACCGATAATGGCGGTCGCTGACTCGTCACCCGTCAACTGATACGCAAAAATCGCCAGCGCGACGGTCGTTACTCCGCTTCCGAGCAACGAAATGACTTGCGCTGAAAATAATAAAACGTAATTACGATTGCGCCATAAACCGCCGTTTGTTTTTGATTCTTCCAATAAGTCCTTCTCCGGAAAATGGCTCACAAGTTCTCCGGCGGTCGCGAGGTCGTCGATGAAAAGAACTCGGTGCCATCATGCCGGGCGTACCATTTCTCTTCGAGGCCAAATCTCATCACCAACATACGCACCCCAACCGCGGTTATACTTTAATTATTTGCCGCCGACGCATTTAGTGTCCAGATCAGCCCCAATTCTTTTGCCGCCGAAACCCATTTTCAGGTAAGGGCTGTTTGCCTTCAACCTGTATTCGCCATTTTCTGAATTTTCAAAACCAATCTGGCTTAACGAGGCCAGAAAGATATTCGGTTCTTTATAAAGCGTGCTGTTGCCGCCTACAATTATGTTTCGCGTAACCGTTCCCTTTGAAAATAGTTTGTCTATCACCGGCTGACCAGAACCCATGTTATCGCCCTTAATTCCGTATTCGTTCTCAAAAACCACATTGTTGCGGAATACGAAATTCCTTATCGGCTCTCCGTAGGAATTTGAAATATTGCCGTTTTGAATGATCGTGTTGTTTTCGATCGTCAAGCCATCCCAATCGGTCGATTTCATAAAGTGCCCGGCGCCGCCCCATTTCTGCCCGTCTATATCGTCGAAAATGTTGTTGCGAATAGTGAGTCGATGTCCGCCTGACCCTTCGCCGCCAAGGATGTTCATACCGCCCCCGGCACCGCGAACCATGTTGCCGGCGAACTCGATCTCATCAATAATAGTCGCGTCTCCATTGTCGGCGCGCGTCGTGAACAGAATGGCCATGCCGTCCTGCCCCATCGCCCAATTGTTGGTCATAAGGTTGTCTTCAACCTTGATCCTTTTGCCGTTCTTGATCTCGAAGATGTTCTTTACAACCCAGTCGGTATGGCGCCATTCAAGCGGCTTGTTCAAATGATTTGAACGCACAACGCAATCCGTCGGTACGAGCTTTAAAAACGAATCCGCGCCGCCAAACAGGATACTCTGAGCGGCGCCTTCCAAGTAATTGTTTACGATCTCGATCGGGCCGTCGGTCGCCCAGGCGGCGATCGCCTGACTTTCGTCACCTTTTCGTTTTATATCGGAGATGTAGCTGTTGACTATTTTGATATTGCGGCCGTTTGCGGCGATACCGCGCCGCTGTCCTTCGGTACTGCTTCCGTGTATATAAACGCGGTCAAATTCGATGTGATGCGGCAGATCTTCGACGCGTCGTTCCTGGCCGTTACCGAGTTTTATTATGTCGTAGAGTCCGTCGATCGTCGGCGCAAACTCAATGCCGATAAAACGGTAATGATGGGCGCTATTTACTGCCAGTATTACGGGTTCGCCTTTTACGTCAGATTCCAGTTTCGGCAACACACTTTGGTATTTTGAAGGGATAAGACGTGTATCGGCGGCTGGAAGCTGAGAATCAGTAGCAGATGTCCGAATTGTGACGAACTCTTCGCCCGTCTTTTTGGGAAGTTTGAAGGCCCCGCGAAATGTCGCTCCGGCTTCAAGAAGGATAGTGTCACCGGGTTTTGCTGCATATAGTGCAGCCTGAAAGTCGCCGCCTTTTTTGACGGTTATCGTTTTTTGGGCAAATTCAAGACCAACTGCGGGCCTATAACTATTGCAGGCATATACTCCGAAGCCAAGCACGAGCGCAATTGCGGCAACCAACGCGATGATTAATAACTGTTTCATCTAGATTTGATTCGAAGCATTCGGCGCTCCGCCCACCTTCTTAGCACCGTAAATTTGCCGCAAGATCTCGACAATTCTTTCAGAGGTCCGCCCGTCCCACAATTCCGGCGTTATGCCTTTTTTCCATTGCCCTTGTGATAAACGCTTGAAGTAAGGAGCAAGATCTTTCGGGTCAGTCCCGACAAGTTCATTTGTACCGATGGTTACTGTTTCGGGACGCTCAGTCGAATCTCTCAGGGTTAGACACGGCACATTCAGAACTGTAGCTTCCTCCGTAATTCCGCCCGAATCCGTTACAACAGCCCTGGCGTATTTCAACAAAAAAATAAACTCGAGATAGCCCAACGGGTCGATCGGGAGAAGGCGTCGATTATCGAAATTGACGTTTTGTAGACTCTTTCGCGTTCGTGGATGAACAGGAAAAACAACGCGATATGCCTCGGTTCCATCTAAAATTGCGTCGAGAAATTCAATCAATTTGGTTGAATCATCGACATTCGCCGGCCTGTGCAGCGTTAGAAGAAAATATTTCTTCTCTTGCAAACCGCCAGAGTCCCATACATCAGGTTTCGCCAGACGGTCAAGATTTTGATTCAGCGTATCGATCATCGTGTTTCCGACAAAATGAATTCGATGATCTTCAACGCCTGTTTTACGCAGAAGCTGCCCTGCTGCAATTGTAGTCGTGAAAAAATGGTCGCAAATTGAGTCGGTCACGATCCTGTTTATTTCTTCGGGCATGGTCATGTCGCCGGAACGAATGCCCGCCTCGACATGAACTACCGGTATACACAACTTCTTGGCTGTTATCGTACAGGCCATCGTGGAGGTCACATCCCCGACGACGAGTACAACATCCGGCCTATTTTTCTCCAATTCCTTCTCAAAACTAATTAGCACGGCGGCTGTCTGCTCAGCCTGAGTTCCACCGCCAGCTTCGAGATTGATATCCGGTTCGGGTATGCCAAGCTGCTCAAAGAAATCGCCACTCATTTTCTTGTCGAAATGCTGTCCGGTGTGTACCAGGCGATAATCAATTTTCCGACCAGATGCCTGAGCTTCTTTTATCGCCCGAATAATCGGAGCGATCTTCATGAAGTTTGGACGCGCACCTGCTACAACGGTAACTAACATAATTTATAATATGATAGCCGGTAAACCTTAAGGCTCAACTTTATCTTCCAACTGAAAAATAAGCTCGTTACAGCCAAGCCCCACGTTATCGCATTTCATTTTGATTAAACGAAAACCTCTGGCTTTGTAAAATTCGAAGAGCTTTGACGGTCCGGCGACCTCATACGGAAAGCCTCCGACCCAATCAATAATGTCGTGCCAACGGTTCATGCCTCTGGCGTTCCTATAATTTGCCCAATGAGTGAAGTATCCCACCGGCTCGCCTTGTGCCAAAAAACTCAGAAATCGTTTTGTTTCATCCGGCCAGGAAACAATGACCGCAAACGGAGTCTTTAACAGTCCTGGCAGCTTACAGTAGGTGGATTTTATCCATCGCCATCGAGCAGACTGACTGCCGGTATCGTTATAGATTGCGATGAATAATTTGCCTTGCGGGGCAACGCAATTGCTTGCGTTATCAAGAGCTTCCCACATTTTGCCGGTGTGATGTAAAACTCCCCACGAATAGACAATATCGAACTTGCCAAGTGATCGAACATACTTCTCGTCTAACGCCGAACCTTGTTCGACCTGCCAATCGATATCATCGGCAAAATAACGCCGCCTGAGTTCCTCTGTGCATGCCACGGAATTTGTATCGAAATCAAATGACATGACCTTGGCCCCAAGCCGCCTTGCCGCCAGCGAAAACAGGCCGCTTCCAGATCCGATGTCAAGAAATGTCTTCCCGTCGAGCGAATCGACTTCGAGCATCTCACAAAGAGATCGTTCAGCTTTTTCAATGCGTTCGTCGTCCAACACCGAAAGAAATGAGCTCCAGTTCTTGCCAAACTCAAATCGATCGCCTTTCAGAACTTCGTTTTCGTGTTGAAGAGCAAATTCGCTGGGCGCTCTGCTTTTTGAAGAAATACTTGTCATCGGACCTGATCTTTAATTCAATAATATAACCAATAATACGCAAACTTCACATATTCACTGCCCACGCTACGCCAGCCGTATATACTCATCCACCAATTGAGCCGCGTCGGATATCGATAACCTTCAGGCGGCGCCAATACGCCCACGATCAGTGACGCACTGGTCTTTGTGATAGCACGTTCGAAGATCCACAAGGCCCGTCGCGAATGGTACGCCGACGTTACAAGCAATATCGAATTTAATTTCTTTTCGGCGGATAAGGAAACGATTAGATCGGCCTCGTCACTCGTGCCTCTGACGATGGACGGTAATATCTCGATCGCATCGCTCGGCACACCCTGCCGGACCAACTCAATATAAGCGCTCTCGACAAAATATGGATTTCGCCGCTCGGATTCAATCCAGCCGCCTTGATGCCCATCGTTCGTGAGCACGATCTTCGGAGCAATCCCTGCTTTGAAAGCATCTGCGGCTTCATGCGTACGATCCACGTACTCTGCCGAGCCGCTAAGGACGAGTATTGCGTCGGCCTTCTCAAGCGGTTTTTCAATAACGAGGCCATCGGCCAAAAACGGAGCCAAAGCGACCCAAACGGCAGCCAGTGCCAAAAAGAAAATTGCCGCGATGTATTTCCTACGCATTCGTGCTCGGGCAGTTCGCAATAATCTCTCGCAATTCGTTGACCTTCGCTTCCCAGCTCTCGTGCCGAATCGCATCTGAGATTTGTTGACGGGGCTTCGGATTTTGCAGTGCGATTTCGATCTGCTCAATGAATTCGCGGTGATCTTTTCCGATTAGGCAATCCTTTAATATTCGAACCTCGGGAATGTCTGTCGATACCGTCATTAGACCCGCCGCCAGATATTCGCGCACCTTTAACGGATTTGCGGAAAGTGTCAATTCATTGATCGTAAAAGGATTAAGCGCGACATCGAATCCTTTGCAGTATGCCGGAAGCTCCGCATAAGACTTGCGGCCCAGAAAATGGATGTTAGGCATTCCATCCAGGATCTTAATTTTCTGCTCCGCATCTACCGTTATCTTACCAATAAGTACAACGGCCCCGTGCGAAAAGTGTTCGGCTACTTTTTTTATCAGATCAAAATCCACCCAATC
>JAYSON010000342.1:0-8729 GCA_043722725.1 Chloracidobacterium sp. | reverse complement strand
CGTTAATGTAGGTGGAAAGCCCGGCAAAGCTCTGGCCACCCAAATTCAAACTGCAAGCAAATTGCGACTGCTAAATCAAATGGGAAGACTTTCCGATTTTGAACTTAAACAGGTTGAAAAAGCTATTAGAGTCCAGCTGGGTATGAAAAACAAATGACAGAGCTACAGTTAGGAAAATACGAATTCATATGCGAAGGAGTTCATAGAGCCGTCTCCGGCTTTGGAAGAATTGGTTGAATTGTTGCGAAAGGCTAAAACGGATTCGTCAGAACCGGGAGCGGTAGCGACTGGGTTCCGGGCGGCAAAAGCCAAGACTGGGAAGAACGTTAAAACGCCCTTGCGATCTCTTCACCACCGCCGACCACGCCGTAAACGACGTGGGTAATCGCCGCGAAACGCGGAAAGCCTCGTGAACGAGGCTGCAAGCGAAAGGAGCATAGAGATTATTATGGAAAACACAAAAATGACATCTGAAATGGCATCGCTCAAGGATCGTTTGCGTTCGACGTGGATAGCGGGGGATTTTGGGGTTATTGCGCGGTCGATCGAGGTTGGGGCGGAGGAATTTGTTGGGCGGCTTGAGCTGAAGGCCGGGATGAGCGTGCTGGATGTTGCCTGCGGGACGGGCAATCTGGCGTTGCCGGCGGCGAAGGCTGGTGCGGCGGTTACCGGTATTGATATCGCGCCGAATCTGATCGAGCAGGCGATCGAGCGTGCTAAGGCCGAAGGTATTGACGCGAAATTTGATGTTGGCGATGCGGAAGCGTTGCCATATCCGGACGAGAATTTTAATGTCGTGATGACGATGTTTGGGGCGATGTTTGCTCCGCGGCCGGATGTGACCGCGAGCGAATTGATCCGCGTCTGTAAGGAAGGCGGGCTGATCGCGATGGCGAACTGGACGCCGGAGGCGTTTACGGGGCAAATGTTCAAGCTCGGAGCCAAACATGTCCCGCCGCCGCCGGGAATGCCTTCGCCGGTGCTGTGGGGAACCGAGGACGCGGTCCGCGGACGTCTCGCTGACGGCATCTCCGATCTGCAAATGACGCGGCGAAAGATCATGTTCCTATATCCGATGTCACCGGCCCAGGTCGTCGAACAATTTCGCCAATACTTCGGCCCGACGGTCGTCGCGTTCAGCAAACTCGACCCCGACGGCCAGGCCGCGTTGCGTTTGGACCTCGAAGCACTGTGGACCCAACACAATCAAGCAACCGACGGAACGACGGCGGTTGAGTCGGAATATTTGGAAGTGCGAGCGACAAAGGCTTGAAGGAGGCTTAGTGAATGTCAATTAGCACAATACTTGTTGTAGTTGGGATTCTCATAATGATTGTTGGAGGGGTGGTGTTTATTGTTTCCGCTTTGCGGCGACGAGCATCTGACCGTGCGACATTGAAGTCAGTTGTCAAGATAGAGCCTTCCGGAGATAGTACTGTCCAGTGGATACCCGATGCCGACGAGAATACGATTCGCAAGATGAAGCTGGCGGTTCACTACCTAGCGAAAATAGGATTCGTTCTTCGTAATGAGAATGAGGATGTTAAAAACATGTTTTCGCAACTTCTCGGGAGCCTAATAGTCGATGGCTCACCTGAGGATGAGGATTATTTTTTCAATCAACTAAATCACATCACAACTGTTATTGGGGCAAGCAATTCTGACAATTTCTATTCGGAAACGGATGTATTCGTTATTGAACTTGTCGAGGGAGTGACTGGTGATCATATTGTAAACGACCTACCTAGGCCTGGTCTGGCAATCAATATACCAGTTAGCGCTTTTTTAGTTCTCGATGATGTTGCTTCCGCCTTAGTCTCAGATGAGAACCGGATGGTTTTTAGTTCCGTCGTTAGAAAAACGATTACGGAAATGGGTAATTTTGAGAGGTTTAGTGTTAAGGACTTGCGAGTGCTAACAGGGTTTATTGATGGAGCGTTTAGAGAGTTTTCAGCCATTCTCAAAAACGATTAGTGTTCCGAGTGACGAGTAATGAAACTATCACCAACAGAAATATTTAAGGGTAAGAAAATCTTCTTTATCGGCGGGACGGGCTTTGTGGGGAAGGTTACGCTGTCGATGCTGCTGCATAATTTTCCGGATATTGGGAAGGTTTATACGACGGTGCGGGCGCGGGACGCGGCGGAGTCGAAGATACGGTTTTGGACATCGATCGTGACGTCGCCGACGTTTGATCCGCTGCGTGAGAAGTACGGCGACGGGTTTGAGGATTTTATCAAGTCCAAGGTCGTTCCGGTCAATGGTGATGTTGGGAATGAGTATCTTGGGCTAGATGAAAAGGACGCGAAGAAGATAATGCGTGATACCGACATCATTATTAATGGTGCCGGAAATGTGACGTTCAATCCGCCGCTTGAATCGGCTTTACGGACGAATGTCGTCGGGTCGAACAACATTATCAAGATGGCTCGGATGATGAAAAAGCCGCGACTGGTTCATGTTTCGACGTGCTTTGTCGCGGGGAAACGTTCGGGGCCGATCTGGGAGAATGAGCCGGTTGTCGGGTATTTTCCGCGAAAGGAAGAGTTGCCCGGAACGGTTTTTGACGTCAATCGCGAGGTCGAAGACTGCGCGCGTTTGTCAGAACAGGCGAGACAGGAAGCGGATGATGCGGTGCAGGCGGCGAAATTTAGAGAGGCGGCACGCAATCGGTTTATCGAAGAAGGCCGCGATCCCGACGACGAACCCGAACTGAAATCCGCCATCTTCCGCGAACGCAAAATGTGGGTGCGTGAGCGTACGACTGAGCTTGGAGTTGAACGTGCCGAATACTGGGGCTGGACGAATATTTACACATATTCAAAATCGCTCGCGGAGCAGATTATCGCCCAGTGGGATGACATCGTAAAAATTCTTGTTCGACCGTCAATCGTGGAGTCTTCACAGGCATATCCGTTCCCCGGTTGGAACGAGGGTTTCACCACCACCGCGCCTCTCATTCTAATTGCATTAAGAGGACAGCCGATCATTCCGGTCAACGAAAAACTTGTGCTCGATATTATCCCTGTTGATATGGTCGCGGGTGCGATCCTAGGGGCGGCGATGAACGCGCTTGTCGACCCGAATCCACCACTTGTTTTTCAGGCAGCATCGGGCGACTGCAACCCGAACGACATGAAGCGTATCGTCGGTCTGGTTGGTTTATACAAACGCCAGCATTTTGCGGATAAGGAGACCGGGAACGCGATCGTCAACAAGCTTGCCGGAATGGTCGAGGCAATGCCGGTCAAGCATCGAACTTACGAACTGGCGTCGGCGCCGATGCTGAATAAGTTGGCCAAACGAGCAGACAGTTTGCTTGACAGGGCTAGTCCACGATGGGGCGGCGGGCGAATCGGGAATATCGTTTCTGATCTTAAAAAATCTGTCGAATCGTTTGAACAGACTACCAAAGAGACGATGGATGCGTTTGCGATGTTCAAACCGTTCATGATAGATAATGAATATTTGTATCGTTCGGATAACATGCGTGCTTTACATTCGATAGTAAAAGAAAAGGAAAAACACCTTCTGCCGTGGTACCCGGAAAAGCTCGATTGGTACGACTATTGGTTGAACGTCCATTTTCCCGGAATGCGAAAATGGGTGCTGCCGCAGCTTGAGGAAGAGCTGAAGATTCAGGAACGCCGCTCATATACATATAAGGATTTGCTCGATCTTTTCGACACATCCGTCAAGCGTTTTCCGACGCGTGTCGCGATGCGTATCGAACGCGGCGGGCGAAAAGAGCAATACACCTTTGAAGATGTCCGCGAACTGACAATGCGGGCGGCCGGATTTTTTGCAAAAAAGGAAATTCAGCACAACAGCCGCGTCATCCTGTTCTCGAACAACATGCCCGAATGGGGAATGACGTATTTCGGAATTCTCAAGGCGGGTGCAACTGCGATTCCGATTGATCCGGCAAGTACTGTTGATGAGATTATCGCGTTTGCAAAGGCCGGCGAGGCTTCGGCGATAGTCGTCAGTCCGAAACTCTTGGGTGAACATCCTGAGCTTCCAGAGCGGTTGGTTGAGGCTTTCGCCGCGGGCCGCTATGCGGGCAAGGGTGCCCGCGTTCCCACAGGCCATGCAAGCAAGGATGCTTGCGCTCCAATCGTTTGGACATTCGACGAGGTTTTCGAGATCCAATCCGAGACCGAAGAGGCTAAGCGGCATGCCCTGCTGCCGGGAAAGATACTTTCGACATCGGTTGCGTCGCTGATCTTTACGTCCGGTACGACCGGCACGCCGAAGGCCGTGATGCTTTCGCACAAAAACTTTACGAACATGATCTCGATGCTCTCGAGCGTACTTGATATGGACATCACGGACGGCGTTTTGTCCGTGTTGCCGATGCATCACACGTTCGAGTTTTCAGCGGGTTTTCTGACGCCGTTTTCGAACGGCACGCAGATCACTTATCTCGACGAACTGACCGCTGAAGTGCTTTCGAAATCGATAGAAAACGGTCACGTTACGGGAATGGTAGGTGTTCCCGCGTTATGGGAGATGCTGCACCGGCGGATCAAAACGCGGCTTCGCGAACGCGGTGATTGGATCGCCGATCTGGCTGATAACGTGATCGAATTCAATGCCTGGATCCGCGACCACACGCCGTTCAACCTCGGCCCGATTGTCTTTTTCCCGATCCATCAGGGTATGGGCGGAAAGATGCGATATCTGATTTCGGGCGGCTCGGCGTTGAGCGAGAAAGTGCAGAAAGATCTCCACGGGCTTGGTTTCACCGTACTCGAAGGTTACGGGCTGACTGAATCATCACCAGTATTGACTGTCGCACGTCCTGGAAATAAATTGTTGAGAGGAAGCGTCGGAAAACCGCTGCCGGGTGTAGAGGTGAAAATCGACAATCCAGACGATAATGGCGTCGGCGAGGTTCTGGCACGCGGTCAGAACGTGATGGTCGGCTATTACAACAACGAAAAAGCCACAGACGCGGTGCTGAATGACCGGTGGCTGAAAACGGGCGATCTCGGACGACTCGATGAGGACGGAAACCTCTTTATCGTCGGCCGTTCGAAGGACGTGATAATCGATTCGAACGGTAAGAATATTTATCCGGATGAGATCGAAGACCTGTACGGTAAATCCGCCTTTATAAAGGAAATGAGCGTTGTCGGTCTGCCTGATGAAGATGGCGGCGAGAAGATCGCGGCGTTGGTCGTACCCGATTACGAGCACGATATCGCGTTATCTCGGGCAGAGGTCAACAAGAAAGTCGAGGTTCATTTCCGCGAGGTTTCGGCGGCGTTGGCGTTCTTCAAACGCATCAAGGTCCTGCACATTACGCCCTTCGAATTGCCGCGGACGGCAACGCGAAAAGTGAAGCGTGCCGAAGTTGTCGAAATGATGCAGACCTTGGAGCAGCGTTCGAAAAACAAAACGAAGGTGGTGTCCGAATCGAAGGGCGACGACAACGCTCTCTGGATCAGAAAGATCGTTGCGAGCGTTTCGAACAGGCCACTTTCGGATATTGTTATCGAAGACAAGCTTGCTGATCTTGGTTTCGATTCATTGATGTTTGTTGAGTTGCAGGCTGCCGTCGAGGACGCGGGCGGGAGGGTGCTGTCGCCGGATACGTTGAACGAGGCTCAATCAGTCCGCGAACTGCTGACCGCTGTTCAACGCGTCGATAAATCAAAGAAACTGGCGGACGAGCCGAAGGTCGAGGAGAAGAAGGAAGACGAAGAGATCGTAATTCCGTCGATCCTGCGCAAACTGGGCAATTCGCTAGTCGATTTTGCTCAGGACACACTTTATGACGGCGTGCTCAACACTCACATCGACGGCGAGGGGAATGTTCCGCAGCATATAAATTTTATAGTTGCTCCAAATCACACTTCCCACATCGATACAGGATTGGTGAAAAAAGCGTTGGGCAAGGACGTTGCCGAGCAGACTGTTGCCGTCGCGGCGGCGGATTACTGGTTCGATACAAAATACAAGCGTGCGTATATGAATAATTTCACGACGCTCGTTCCCATCGAACGAACCGGCAGCCTGCGGCAATCGCTGCGGCACGTCACTCAGATATTGAATGACGGTTACAACGCTCTCATTTTCCCCGAAGGCGGCCGTCAGGAAAGCGGCGAGATTGCCGAGTTCAAGCCGATCATAGGCTACCTTGCGTTGAATCAAAAGATCGGTATTCTCCCGATCTATATTTGGGGCACTTATCAAGCGTTTCCAAAAGGCACGATCATCCCGAAAACTGGCAGCCTCGGGGCAAAGGTCGGTGCGAAGGTCGGACACTTCCTCGAATACGACGAGCTTCGAACAATGACCGATGGTGTGCCGAACACCGAAGCATATCGTCTAATTGCCGCCCGCGTTCAGCACGAGATCGAAAATATGCGCGACGGAAAACGCGATAAGTTTGACGTGGCGGCAGTGCGGAAGGTGTGGAAAGCCGAGCGTCGAAGAACCCGGAAGCAAGAGCCGGTGATCGATAATTAGCAAATTCCTTGACCCACAGGAAAAAGACGTGCATAATGCTGTACAGGTCATAGATTATGAGAGTCATATCCGCAACATCGGCAAGAGCAAATTTCTTCGGCCTCATAGATCAGGTCGCGGAAGAGCATGAGGAAGTGCTTATTACTACAAAGCGAAATAACGCCGTGCTTATTAGTGAAGAGGACTGGCGGTCGATTCAGGAAACGCTGTATCTCTCCTCGATTCCAGGGATGGTTGAATCGATACTGGAGACTTCAAAGGAGCCGCCCGAGGAACGCCTTTCCGAGGAAGATTTCTTCCGGCTGCTTGAAGAAGGGGAAAAGGGTTGAGTTGGACAACAGAATATTCCAATCGCTCGCTCAAGGACGCGCGGCTCTTGAAACAGGCAGGGCTTTTGAAGGGAGCCGAGTCGATTCTAGATATCTTGCGCGGTAATCCGTTTCAAAATCCGCCGCCTTACGAGAAGCTAGGCGGTCAGCTAAAGGGATACTACTCCAGACGTATTAATAAACAGCATCGCCTTGTCTACGAAGTCGATAAAGTTACAAAAACCGTTTTTGTCGCGCGTATGTGGTCACACTATGAATGATTGGACAGATCGTTTGCGACTCGTGTGCATTCCACTCGTTTGTTTATTGGCATGGGTGGTACCGGTCGTTAGCCAGACCGTCGATAAAAAGCAGATGACCGAAAAGGTCAGGGCTGAGTTTCTCCATGCATGGAACGGTTACAAACAATATTGCTGGGGCCACGACGATCTTAAGCCGATCAGCAAAACCTGTCGCGATTGGTACGGAACACCGATATATATGACGCCGGTCGATTCGCTTGATTCGTTGTACTTGCTTGGATTTAAGAAAGAAGCAGACGCAACGAGGGAATATATAGCCAAAAATCTTTCATTCGACAGAGATATTTCGGTTCAGAATTTTGAGATCACCATTCGTATTTTAGGCGGTCTGCTTTCGAGCTATCAAATCACGGAAGACAGGCGGCTTTTGAATCTGGCCGACGATCTCGGCAGACGGCTGTTGCCAGTATTCGATTCACCGACCGGATTGCCTTACAAGTTTGTAAATCTCAAAACTGGAAAGACAAAGGGAGACATATCGAATCCGGCGGAGACAGGTACGCTGCTGATCGAGTTCGGCACGCTAAGCAAGCTGACAGAAAAACCGATCTATTACGAAAAAGCGAAGCGGGCGTTGGTCGAGACTTACAACCGCCGCTCGGCGATCGGGCTTGTCGGAACGAATATCAACGTCGATACAGGTAAGTGGACGAATACCGACAGCCATGTAAGCTCCGAGATCGATTCGTATTATGAATACCTGCTCAAATGCTGGTTGCTGTTCGGCGACAAAGATTGCAAAAAGATGTGGGACGAGGGCATTGCCGCGATCAATAAACATTTGGCTGACGAGATAGGTGATGACCTTTGGTACGGGCATTCGGATATGAACTCGGGCAAACGAACCGGTACGACATCCGGAGCATTAGACGCCTTCTTTCCGGCGGTTCTCGCTCTCGGCGGCGACCTGAACCGGGCCCGTGTGTTGCAGGCTTCGATGTTCAAGATGTGGCGGCTAAAGGTAATCGAGCCTGAGGTTTATAACTACATGACGGGCAAGGTAGAGGAGTCCGGCTACCCGCTGCGCCCCGAGATCGTTGAATCGACATATTATCTTTATCAATACACAAAAGACCCGAAATACCTCGCGATGGGCAAGCAGATGTGGGAAGATTTCGTCAAATATTGCCGAACGGACGTTGCCTACGCGGGTCTGAAAAGCGTCGAGACAAAAGAGAAAACGGATTACATGCACAGCTTCTTGTTTGCCGAAACGTTCAAATATTTTTACCTGCTGTTCGCACCGGAAAAGGCGTTGGATTTCAAGAACGTTATGTTTAATACCGAAGCTCACCCGATCCGCAGAACGTGGAAGAACTAACCACAGAGAACACAGAGTTCATAATATAGGAGTCAGTAAAAAAATCTCTCGAATCCTCGGTGATCTCTGTGGCAGAAATCTTATGGCAAAGACAAAAGCTTTGGCGAAAACGGAAAAGAAGATACTTATCACCGGCGGAACCGGATTTCTCGGCACGCACATCGTCCGACAGTTTCTAGATGCAGGCGAAAAGCATTTGCGTGTGATGGCTTCGAGCGTGCCGGAGTGGATGAAGGACGCGGGTGTAAAGGCGGTCGAAGGCTCGGTGACGAACCGCGATCACGTCGCCAAAGCGGTCAA
>JAYSON010000341.1:0-7478 GCA_043722725.1 Chloracidobacterium sp. | reverse complement strand
TTAAAGCGGGAACGTTCCGCAGCGATTCGGCACTTGTAAACGGTGAGGTCGGCCAGGCTGCGGGCTTTAGCATTCTCAAATCGAACAATGTTCCGAACACGACGGCGACGAAATACAAGATCATCGCTGGCCATTCGATCGCTACGGCATATGTCGAACAGATCGTCGATCTGCAAACCTATAAACCCGAAAAACGCTTCGGCGACGCGGTCAAGGGACTGCATGTTTACGGAGCAAAGGTCGTGAGGCCGACCGCACTGGCGGAGCTGATTGCTAATAAGACGTAGTTCGTCAATGGTAAATCGTGAATCGTGATTCAAAAAGATATAGGGATCACGATTCACGTATTTCGAACTGCGATCCGACATTCGATCTGATTATTTCTGTTTACGATTAACGATTTACGAACATATGGAAACACCAAAAGACAAATTAAAGAAAATGACTGCGTGGGACGTTGCTCCCACGCTTTTAGATGCCGAGATCGACGAGATTCTCGATCAATCGGCATTAATGGACACAACCGGCCTCGGCCCGATTAATGAAGGCTGGACACCAACCTACGACCTAAACAGAGCCGCTGCCGCCGGATGGCTGATCAAAGCCGGCCGTGCGAGCGAACTCGTCGAAGTCGATCCGCCCGGCTCGGGGCTGTTCACGTCAAAAGTCTTCGACAACTGCCGTGCGATGGCCCTAGTTTATGCGGCAAAAAAACGGACGAGCATTAGTATCGCGAGTATTAAAAAATAGGCAACTGCTGAGATTCGTATCTAGTCAGAAAAAGACGGCGCCGTGCCGTCCTTTTCTTTTTCATCTATAATCGCTGGTGATGGAATTTATCAATATAATAGGCGGCGGGCTCGCCGGGGTTGAGGCGGCGTGGCAGGCGGCGGAGATGGGCGCACGGGTGCGGCTATATGAAATGCGGCCGGTGCAGCAGACGCCGGCGCATCGGACTGACAAGTTGGCGGAGATCGTGTGCTCAAATTCGCTTAAGACGGACGAGCCGGGTTCGGCGCCTTATCTTTTGAAGGAAGAGCTGCGCCGTGGGCGTTCGCTGGTGATGGAGGCGGCCGAGGCGACAAAGGTCCCAGCGGGTACGGCCCTTTCGGTTGACCGGATCAAGTTTGCCGAGCTTATTACGGAGCGAATCGAAGTGCATCCGAATATCGAGATAGTCCGTGAAGAGGTAAAGGAAATTCCGACCGATGGCGTGACGATCATCGCCACCGGCCCGCTTACATCGGAGGCCCTGACGGCTGAGATAATGCGGTTTACGGGCGGTGATCAGCTTTATTTTTACGACGCCATCGCACCAATCGTCGCGGCTGATTCGATAGATATGTCTGTCGCATTCAAGGCAGCCCGCTACGGCAAAGGCGGCGACGATTACATTAATTGCCCAATGTCGCCGGAGCAGTACGAGGTGTTTTACACCGAACTGGTTTCTGCTAAATCCGTGCCGCTCAAGCGTTTTGAGGACACGCACTGGTTTGAATCGTGCCTCCCGATAGAGGAAGCCGCTCGTCGCGGCGTCGATACCCTGCGTTACGGCCCCATGAAGCCGCGCGGCCTGCCCGACCCAAAAACCGGCCGCGAGCCGTGGGCCTGTGTCCAACTCCGGCAGGAAAATCTGATGGCCGATGCGTACGGGCTTGTCGGTTTCCAAAACCATCTCCGATATGGAGAACAGGCGCGCGTCTTGAAGCTGATCCCTGGACTCGAGAACGCCGAGTTTTTGCAGTTCGGGCAGATACATCGCAATACATTTATCAATTCGCCGAAGATAATAAACAAGTCGTTAGAAACACGCACAAATCCCCGCCTATTCTTCGCCGGGCAGATCACCGGCGTCGAAGGCTATGTCGAATCCGTCGCAACCGGCTGGCTGGCCGGGATAAACGCGGTGCGTGTTTTGCGTGGCTTGCCGATGATAACCGCGCCGCAGACATCCGCGATCGGTGCGCTGTGCCGTTATGTTTCGAACGTCGAGACGAAGAACTTTCAGCCCGTGAATATTACATTTGGACTGTTACAGGAGCTGCCCGTCGAATTGCGTAAAAAACACCGCAACAAACGCGAACGGCATGAGGTGCAGGTGAATCGGGCGCTTCTAGATTGGGACGACTTTATCGCCGGAACGCGGGCTCCCAGCCCGCTAGGATCGTTTGCGGCGTAGAGGTTTGTTCGTGCTTCGCACTCATGCGGGCAAGGTGCCCGCGTTCCGACAAGTGCCCGGAATTAAGCGATATGAATGATGATGAAAGGGCGATTCGCGACCCTCGCGGGCGTCGGCACAAGCGCGGATATCTGCCACATTTCGATGCTCTGGGGTTTACGCAGTTTGTCACCTTTCGGCTGGCCGACTCGTTGCCGGTTAAGCTATTTGAAAAGCTGAAGTTTGAACTGGAACTGCGCCAGATAACCGAGATCGAATATCATCGCAAGATCGAAAGGGCCTTAGACATCGGCGACGGCCCAACATATTTGAAAGACCCTAAGATCGCTAGCATGGTTGCCGAGACGCTCCTAAAGTTTGATGGCCAAAAATATACAATGCACGCTTGGGTCATAATGCCGAATCATGTTCACTTACTGTTTAGCCCATCTGATAATTTCTCGCTATCGGAAATTATGCATTCGATAAAATCTTTTACCGCTAAAAAGGCGAACGAAATCTTAAGTCGAAGTGGGCGTTTTTGGAGTCCGGACTATTTCGACAGGTTCATTCGTGATCGCGATCACTTTACAAACGCGAAGAAGTATATTGAAAACAATCCGGTGAAGGCGGGTTTGTGCGAGGCCCCGGAAGAATGGTGGTGGGGAAGCGCAGGGTTTAGCGGATGAAGACCACATCGCCGGAACGCGGGCTCCTAGCCCGCGTGAGTGCGAAGCAAAAATAAGATCGTATGCCGCAGGCGACGTTTGCGGGCTGGGATCCCCGTTCCGGCATTCCAAAATATGGAACTTACCGCACTGCTGATAATTCTGGCGATCTTCGTCGTCGCAATACTCTATTCGTCGGTCGGCCATGGCGGGGCGTCGGGATATTTAGCGGTGATGGCTTTTTTGGCGGTGGCGCCGGAGGTGACGCGGCCGACGGCGTTGGTACTCAATCTATTTGTCGCGTCGATTGCCGCGTTTCAGTTTTACCGGGCCGGGCATTTTTCGTGGAGCATTTTCTGGCCGTTTGCGGCGACGTCGATCCCGTTTGCTTTCATTGGCGGTATGATCAAGCTGCCGACGAGCGCTTACAAGATCCTGCTTGGTCTTGTGCTTCTATTTGCCGCGTTTCGGCTTGCGTGGAGTTTTTCGAAAGAGGCCGACATCCTGCCGCCGAAGATCTGGCTGGCATTAATCATCGGTGCGGTCATCGGACTTCTTTCGGGACTGGTCGGCGTAGGCGGCGGTATTTTTCTGACGCCGGTTTTGCTGCTGATGAACTGGTCGGAGACGAAGACGGCGGCGGGAAACTCAGCACTATTCATTCTCGTAAACTCGGCGGCGGGCCTTGCCGGAAACTATGCTCAGGTCAGCGTACTGCAGTCAAACGTGTGGATGTGGATAGCGGCGGCGGTCGTTGGCGGCCTGATCGGATCACTGCTCGGGGCAAAGAAGTTCGATTCACTCACGCTGCGGCGTGTTCTGGCGGCAGTGCTGCTATTCGCGGCGGTGAAGTTAATTTTAGTGTAGGCATATAATTCCGCAGTTTTGCAATCCAAGAAACGGAACCTGCGTCGTTTTATAATGAAGTCTATTATTTTTACAATTTTGATATTGGCAATATCGGCTGCGGCTCAGTCCGGTCGAATGAAGCCGCCGGAGACTGCTTCGCCAACGCCAAAGCCGACGCAGAAGACTTCTGTCAAATACGTTCCCACGCAGCGCGGCGAAGATCTTCCGGGACCTACGCCGACTCCAAAAGCGAGCAGTGACGACGATGTGATCAAGATAGCTTCGACGCTTGTGCCCATCCCGGTTACGGTGCTCGACGCAAACGGCAGGGCAATCACTAATCTAAAGCTCGAGGATTTCGAATTAAAGATAAACGGCAGACCGGTCGAGCTCAGCGACCTGTCGCGTTCCGAGTCGCCAATACGCTTGGCGATGCTTTTCGATAATTCGTCGAGCGTGTTAATCGCCCGCGAGTTTGAAACGAAAGCGGCCGTCAAGTTTTTCGACCGAATAATCCGCCCCGAGAAGGACCTCGCCGCTCTTTTTAGCGTTTCGACGACCACGCGCATCGAACAGCGGTTTACTTCCAACGTCAACTCGCTCACCCGTGCGATCGAGGCATTTCCGCCGCCCGTCGGGGCGACCGCGCTTTTGGACGGCATTATACTCGCCGCTGAATACCTCGGTGAAGTGCAGGGCCGACGCGTAATTGTGATCGTGTCGGACGGCGACGATACTTCGAGCGATTCGACGCTCGATGAAGCCCTAAAGTCACTACAACTCTCGAATTGTCAGGTCTTCGTTGTGAAAACTACCGATTTCGAAAATTACAAACGCACCGGCTCGCGCCGCGGCAACGCGAATATCCGACAGCTCGCCGCCGAACGCCGCATGATAGAGATCACTGCGCAAACCGGCGGAAAGGTCTATTCGCCGATCGACGAAAAAGAACTAGACGAAGCCTTCCGCCAGATCTCAGCCGAGCTTTCGCAGCAGAATATACTCAGCTATTACCCCGAAAACGAAAGCGAATTCCGTGGCGCGTTTCGCGAGATTTCCCTGAGTGTTAAGGCAAAACAAAATGTAGATGTCCGTACGCGGAAAGGTTACTATGTTCTGAAAAAGTAACTCGTTCTCTTCATGCTCCAACAATCGCTAAACCAATTCTTCGAACACCTGACCTACGAGCGGAACATGAGCCCGCACACGCTGCGTAATTATGCGAGCGATCTCGGGCAATTTCGCGAATTCCTGTGCGGAATCGAAAAGCGTGACGATGTGCCTGTCACCGATATCGACCGCCTGACGATCCGCGAATGGATGGCGTCGCTGCACAACGATCACAAGAAAACTTCGATTGCCAGAAAGCTGGCGTCATTGCGGACGTTCTTCCAGTTTCTGGTACGCGAGGGCGTTGTTGAAGTAAACCCCGCAAAACTTGTCGCGACGCCGAAGATCGAACGAAAGCTGCCCAACCACCTTTCGATGGAAGACGCCGTGCGATTTATCGAAACGCCCGATCTAAACACCGATCTCGGCCGCCGCGACCGTGCGATCATTGAATTTCTATACGCCACCGGCATTCGCGTCGGTGAGCTTGTCAGCATCAACCTGAAGGACATTGATTTCAGCGAAAAGCTGGTTCGCGTCACCGGCAAGCGAAAAAAGCAGCGCATCGTCCCCTTTGGCGAGCCGTCGCTTCAGGCATTGATGCATTACCTGGCCGAAACACGCCCCGCTTTTCTCAACTACTGTCCGCCCGCGATGCGTGATCCGCAGGCCGTTTTTCTAAATTATCAGGGAACACGGCTGACGACCCGAAGCGTTGGCCGGCTGATCGACAAATACATAAAGCTTTGCGCCGACATCCACAACATTTCGCCGCACAGCCTCCGCCATTCGTTCGCGACGCACCTCTTAGACCAGGGCGCCGACCTCCGCGACATCCAGGAACTCCTCGGCCACGCATTGCTCTCGACAACGCAGATATACACACAGGTTTCGATGGAAAAGATGATCGAGGTTTACGACCGGGCGCATCCAAAGGCCTGAAACGTACGGCAGGCTGCTAGTCTGACGCTACACGTCTTATTAGCATTTTCCGCGCTTTCTGTCCGTGAAGGATTCGAATCGAAGACTCGCTGCGTCGTCGGGTGTGTCGATATCGTATGCTGCTTCCGGAAGATCGATGGTCTCGATGCCTGCCCGCCCGCGGATCAGGTCTCTAGCTCCCGTATCCCCTTCAAGTCGTGACAATTCGTCAAACAATTCACATGATAACAATGCGGGAACGCCTGTAACGCTATTGTACGCGGCTGCGATTACCGGAGCTTTCGTTTCGGAAAATCTCTCGCCGAAGCGATTCAGCATTTCCGAAGTAACAGATGGCTGATCGCAAAGGGCAATAAGGACAGCGTCGATTTCTGGCGCCATCTCGATCAATTTTGCCAGCCCGACGCCGATCGACGAACTCATCCCCGAACGCCAATTTTTGTTTAGACATGCCGTCACCGGAAGCCCTTCGATCTCCGCCACCGACTTTTCAAATTCCGCACCGAGAACGACCACGACGGGCTCGCAGATCGACGAAGCCATTGCTTCCGCCGCAAGTCTCAGCAGCGTTTTGCCTTCGAACTGAAGTAACTGCTTTGGCCGACCCAAACGACTCGAACCGCCCGCGGCCAATACGACGCCGCCAATCTTCGGTTTTTCATTTTCGGTCATAGATCGAGCCTTTTCTATCTCGCAGATGTCCGCCGTCGCGGTCCTTCAACACGCTTTGTACCTCGGCGATTATTGATAGGGCAATAGCCTCCGGCGTGTCGGCCCCGATGTCCAGCCCGGCCGGTGCATAGAGCCTGGCGAGTTGCTCATCGGTGAAATTCTCACCGCCTGCGGCAAGTTCGCCGAGTAATTGTTCGGTCCGGCGTTTTGGGCCGAGTGCTCCGATATAAAAGACATTCGATCGAAGCAGCGATGGCAGAATTTCTGTATCACGCTCGTAATTGTGCGTCATGATCACCGCTGCGGTTCCGGCATCCACCGCTAACGATAATGCCGAATCTTCTTCGCCACGCATCACCAATTTTGTCGCCGTCGGAAATCGGTCATTCGTTAAATAGGCAGCCCGGTGGTCGAAAACGGAAACTTGCCAGCCGAGATCGGACACGATCCTAGCCAGCGGAACGGCATCTGCTCCGGCACCGAAGAGAAGCAGCGAAAGCGGCGGTTCGATGCTTTCAAATGCGAATTCGAATGTTCCTTCGGGCAATTCAAAGGTGCGGAAATCGTAGGGCTTTCCCGAAGCCAAAAAATTGCCGCACTCCTCGTAAAGCTCGCGATGGCGATTCAAAAAATCCGGAAGATCTTCAAAGTCGAACTGATCGATTCCTGTGCAAAACTCTCGTCCGCCCATTGTTGCGTCGAACTCGGAATCCGCCGAGATTAACGTCGCGATGACTTGTAGTTGCCGATTCGAGTTGGCAAATCGCAGGGTTTCTATCAAACGGCCCTCTTTCCTGACCGGTTCGAGCAAGATACGGATAACGCCGCGGCAGCCCATATTCAGGCTGAAAACCGAGTTTTCGTCGTTTGTGGTGTCATATGTAAAAACCTCGGCCCGCCCGCTTTTCAAGACCTTCTTTGCGCGTTCCAGCACATCGGCCTCAAGGCAACCGCCTGAAACCATGCCGCAGGTATCGCCGTTCTCAAGTATTAACATCCGTGCACCGGGCAGCCGATAGCCCGACCCGCGCACGTCGACGACTGTTGCGAGGATAGCCCGTTCGTCGGGTGCGAATGCC
>JAYSON010000340.1:0-1651 GCA_043722725.1 Chloracidobacterium sp. | reverse complement strand
TAATGAAGAAATTAGGATTGATCTCGTTTATTGTTTTTGCTCTATCGGCTATCGCATTTGCTCAGCCGCGGCCTGCCGATAGGGCAAGTACGCCAAGTGCAGCGGCAAAGCCGGCCCCTGTATCTTTTGAGGCCAAATATGAGGGTGGACTATTCGGTTTCACGACAAGGGAGATGGGAACCTTGAAGTTCGACGACGCCAATCAGCGCATCGTTTTTTTCGACAAAAATCAGAAAGAAATGTTTGGCATACCTTATTCGTCGCTGATAGTCGTATCACCGCAATCGAATTCAGTCACGTCAACGACGGGTAATGTTATTAGAAACATTCCGCTTCCGGGTGCCGCGCTTGGAGGCCTTATCAGAGAGAAAAAACGCTATCTGATGCTGCAGTTTAGCGACCCGGATGCGGACGCGAGAGGCATCGTCAGTTTTAAACTGGATAACAAGGAATTGCTCCAATCGGTGATCCAGACGCTTGGCGAAAAAGCGAAGATGACGCAACGTGGCGATGCATATTATCGCCCGCGAGTGATAAAGACCGATATCTAGGAAAGGTCGCCGAAGCGGTGCTGCAGGATCGCCGACATGGCAATCGCCGCCGTTTCGGCCCGTAAGATACGCCCACCAAAAGTAACGATCGAAAATCCTTTGTCACGCGCCGATTCCAACTCCGAATCATCCCAACCGCCTTTCGGGCCGATCACTGCCGTTATTTTGTTACTCGCTTTGATCTCAGAAAATCCCGATCCGTCGCGCTCGCTAAAGAAGATCAAACTGGCATCTTTGGATGTGAGCGAGCCGAATTGTGCAAGATACGCCAAAACCTGACAAGGCTCAGCAACCTCCATCAATTTTGCACGGCCCGACTGTTTAGCGGCTTCTAGGGCGATCTTCTTCCAGCGTTCGAGCCGCCGTCCGCCTGGTTCGGCCCTTGCCTCGCATCGTTTTGTATAAAGCGGCCGTAGAATTGAGACACCAAGCTCGACAGCTTTTTGTACTACCAGATCAAATTTTTCGCCCGGCAAAATCGCTGCGGCAAGCGTAAGTTCAAGCGTCGATTCCGGTGCGGTTGGAGAAACTTCTTTGACAATCGAAAGTACTGAGTCTATTTTCGAGATTTTTTTGATGGTACAAGCAAATTCGCGGCCGACGCCGTCAAATACGGTGACTTCGTCGCCTTCGCATAACCGCAGAACGTCGCGCAGGTGACGAGTTTCCCCTGGGCCAAGCGTGATATTTCCGTCAATAAAATTTTCGGGCGATGCAAAGAATCGACGCATAGTCTAATCCGCGTTCGTCGCGGCGAACTTGTTATCAAAATCGACCGAAGAACGCCGCAATGCGATCCACGCTTCGAACATTTCCGGCGATTGCATCCAAAGGGTCAGCCATTCAGCTATCTCCGCATTCTTCTGTCGATCAACCGTTTCCAATTTTTCGCTTTCGGCCAGCTTCAGTGCATCCTTTCGCCCCTGCTGGCCTTTTTCGCGAATTAGTCTGAGGCCTTTCTTGTCGCCCTCGGCTAGGAATTTACGCCGCAGGTTCTCAAGCCGTTTAATTGAAGCCAAAGCGGCGTCGAAATCCGCAATGTTCAGCACGTTTCTGAACGCGGGATCGTACGGCCTGTCGGAATATCGTTCGACGTAAAG
>JAYSON010000339.1:0-4601 GCA_043722725.1 Chloracidobacterium sp. | reverse complement strand
CCGGCAACCAAGCCGATCGAAAATGGTAAATAAGGCAGGCCAATCAGCCATTTTTCGGGCACACCGGTCTTTGCTACCTTCCTGCTCGAAGCCCGGTTCATGTCCGCCAAATTAGTCGTTTGATACAACGCCGGAGCCTGCCCGCCGTGAAACGCGTACGTATTGAAGTCGGTCTGCTGGAAGCGGCGTGTTTCCTCTTCCGTAATGCTGGACGGCGCTGACGGAAACTCCGACGCACTTGCCGTGGTTTTCCGAGGGGCGGAATAACCTTCTGCACCAGCTGCTTGAGCCTTTGCCTTTTCCGGAAAATCGGGATCGAGCGGATTTGTATCGTACTTTGTCGCCATTGTTCTGAAGATTTTACGACATAAAAGTTGGTTTAGTTCAAGATTTTTTCCATCAATGTAATAATTAGAATTTCTAAAAGATCTATCTATCGGTCTATTTTATTAGTAATGCAAAAAAATTCGTTTCTGTTCTTGAAATGTAGCTGCAGTCTTTTACACTTTCACGGATAAAACCGTCGCGCAAAAAACGCGAAATCTGCGCTAGCTATGTCATTCGAGATATCCTATATCGGTCTCATTTTTAGGAGGAAATTACAAGGTTTTTAATGGAAAAAACTGTCGACGATTTTCTGTACCGTGCGGTTATTTCGTGGGAATTTGGGTAGGATAACTAACTGTATGTTTTATTAATTCTTGTAAATTCTTGATTCTAATGGAGCCGCCCATCGGAGTCGAACCGACGACCTTTCGATTACGAATCGAACGCTCTACCAACTGAGCTAGGGCGGCTTATCTGAAAATTGGCTTCAACGTCGCCTGCGACTTACCAAATCTTGCCAACCGGCACCGGAGCCGAACTTCAAAATATACTCGTCCGCACTTGTTTGTGTCAAGTATTGATCCATTGGTAGAGGTTGATTCGAATGACCCGTCATTGGGGTCAAATCTGCCCTATTTTCACGGCCGAAAACTGACAATCACACCCTTATTCCCGTGTATAGCCCTGGCTCGTAAATTGAATCAGTCTCGACGTAAAATTCAGCTATCAGACCAACGAAAATAGGATATGCAAGGGACTGTGTGCTTTGTAATAAACTGCTTGGCGCGTATTATACCTATTAGATAAACACAACGAGCGTTTTACCTAATCTATGAACGACGCATTTACCGAACGGCTCAAGCGGACTTTCGATTTTGCTTCCATGGCAGAGATCGCAAGGCGGATCGATGTTCCCCACGCGACGATTCGTAACTACTTTCAGGGCCGGATGCCTGCATCCGACGTGTTGATAAAGATAGCGAATCAAACACATGTGTCGTTAAACTGGCTTTTAACGGGTTCGGGCGAAATGTACCTTAGCGGTTCGAAACCCTTTGACGTCAATAGCTTTCTTGAAGAAAAGATCGTGGGAACAGTTGAACGGTTACTAGCCGAGCGCGGTATCACCGGATCGATCGATCTCGGAATTCTGGATCTGCCGCCCGCATTTGATGTCGAATTCGCCGTCGCGAAATACGGCGATCCCCAGCTCGTAATGAACGAATGGTTCAGGCATGAGGGCCGTGAATATCCGAGCGATTTTGGCGTTGTTTTCTTTCAGGGGTGGGAGAGCTTTACGCCGGACGAAAAACTCGATGCGGTGCGGGATGCGAAAAAGGTGCTTGACCGAACGTTGAAGAAAAAGTGAAACTCCCATCTTTACCTTACAGGTTTCATCTATGATATGATATTTCACACGCGGAATAACGAAACTCGTACTCCCATTACAATGCTTTTCTTCCTCGAAAAAATCTCACGGCTTCGCTGTCAATGGAACAGAAAACCGTTAACACAGGACGACTTTTATCGCATGTGCAAACGGCATAAGGTTACCGTCCACGAAATGCCTTTGCGCGTAAGCGGATTCTACTATTGCGTACTTGGCCGACATTACATCGCTATCGACAGCCGGCTGCGACAGTATAAAAAACTGTTTGTGATGTTTCACGAATTCGCCCATTATCTAATGCACGCACCGGACACGGGCGTCACCGCCAATTTTCACGGCGTTGGCAAAAGGACCCGCAAGGAAGCGGAAGCGGATGCATTCGCGCTTTGCGCACTGATTCCAAAAACTTGGATCGAAACGCGGACCGTCGCCGAACTGATCGACGACGAAGGTTTGCCCGAAAGCATGGTCACCCAACGGCTGGAAATCTACACACAGCATCGAATTTAGCGTCGCTGTTCTCCAAGAAGGTGGAAGTCGGCCTTCGGATGGAAGTGCGAAGGCCGAAAGCTCGATTTAACGTTTGTTTTCGGTAGCCGACTGCAAACCAGTCATTCTCTTGATATCCACATCACCGTAGCCCGCTTCGCTCAACGCCTGTTCTACCGAGATCCCAATATCTTTCTTGATCATTATATTTTCAAGCACCTCGCGATCGGAGATTGGTGACGGATCTTCCCAATTTGTAATTAATCGGGTGCCTTTGCCGTGTCCGTCGAGCATCAATGCAAACGCCATTAGATCGCTCCATGTTTGGCCGAAGGATTCCTGGCGGTCGCGGACCTTGGCGATGAACCGCGTTTCGGCTTTTCGCAAGGATTCACCGCTCGGAAATCCTTTGGTTTGCGGCATAAGATAATAAAGCGGCGTTCCGGTGACGCTTGCCATATCGATGCGGAAGCTGTCCTTGACCTTCAAGAATTGATCGAGATTCGTCGTATCGAAATCACCGAAGCGGGCATTCGGGTTTTCCGAGATCCAGATGTGGTCGATACCGGCCTTGAAGGGCGCGATCGTCTTGCCTTCGTTGTCGTATGCGATCTCGATCCCGGCCGCCCAACGCTGGCGATACGCGCAGAATTCCATTGCAACGAGCATATCCAGAACCGATTTGTTCAAGCCGTCCTGCACCGGGATCGCCGCTTCAAGCTCCGATTGTCCCGGTGTGCCGATATCGGCGTTATTGGCAAAATGAAAGACCGGAACAATGCCATATGGGTTCAGAGTGACGGCTTCAGCCGTTTCACGCGTAAACGCGTCACTCTGAACGAAAGGCACAAACTCCTTTGCTTCGGGCAGAATGCCCTCGCCTTTCTTTGCCGTGATGTATTTCTCGATGCGGTCGGGGTAAAAAAGATTGAGGCGCGTGTGTTTGTCGGCTGTTCGCCAGTATTTAGCGGCCCAAAGGATCTTGCCGGGTGATTCTTCATCGTACGCGATGGCAATGTTAGCGGCTTTGTTCGGGTAGATCGTCACTTCGCCATCCGCGTTCGGCCATACGATCGCGTACGCGTCGCCATTTTTCAAAGCTTCCTTATGCACCTCGCCCGAGCGAGTAGCCATCCGGTTGTTCTGCCAGATACGATTTGCGTCGGAACGCAGGCTCCCAGCCTGCATTAAGTCCGAAGCACGCACCGCTTTTGCGGCGTTTGCAGGCAAGGGTGCTTGCGTTCCGGCCTCGTCTACGCCAAACCCGGTTATCTTCAACTTGTCCTTGACCGCATCGCAGATAGCCGGACACAGGTTCATGGCAAATTCACGAAACAGCGAGCCGAAAGTGTTTTGAAATTTCTCGGAAGCGAACGAGAGATTGTGCTCGCCGCGATAATAGCGTTCGCTCTTTGAGTAACGATGTGTGTTAGTTCGAAATTGTTCGAGTGCTTGTTCAATTTGTATGTTCATAGTTTTTTATTTTTTTTTGGTATGTACTGCGGAAGTTATCCGCAACTAGGGCGCTTGATATATTGCTGCATCGACCGGCTGTTCGATTCCAAAATGCAGCAAAGTAGATCGAGAAAGTGTCGTGCAAAACGGTCTGGAATTCATTGACTTCCTTGGCCAAAGAGAGTAAATTGGGGCGAATTTTGTATAAGGAGAAACCACAATGAAAAATTTATGTCTTGCAATCGCGTTCGTGATGTTGTTTGGCTCGCTTGCCTACGGTCAGAAAATGACCACCGAGCAAACCTTGATGAAAATGGAACAGGAGATGGCAGATGCCATCGTCAAAGGAGATACCTCTGTCTGGGACAAGTATTCTGCCGATAATTCGGTTTTTACTGATCCGGGCGGCATACTGATGAACAAAGCCCAGAGTATGGCCATGTTCAAATCGGGCGATCTGAAGATAGAATCGACGAAGATCGACGATATGAAAGTTCAGATGTTCGGCAATACGGCAATCGTAACTTATAAGACCACGGACAAGGGCAAGTATAAGACTACGGACATCAGCGGCGAATATCGCTGGACCGATGTGTTTGCCAAAGTCGGCGGCAAATGGAAATTGATCGCCGGCCAGGGCACTCCGATCATGAAGCAATAGCAAACTAAGTAATAACGGTTGTATTTCAATTTGTCGGGCAAATACTTTAATGTTTTGCCCGGCAAACTTTTGTCTGTAATAGTTAATGTAATTTACCTCGCAATGAACAAACTCTTTTACGGTCGCTATTAAGCCTTTCTCGCTTCTACGATCGGTCAACTGGCCAAGATTTCTCGCGGCTCGAAAACAGCGGCTTCGTTTAACTGTATACTGATCACAGAGCCAAGCATTATTTGAAACATTATTGTAAAATTTCGAGGATTGTTTTTTTTAGTCCAA
>JAYSON010000338.1:0-31956 GCA_043722725.1 Chloracidobacterium sp. | reverse complement strand
CCACGCAATATTTTTAATTTCGACAGGTGAACTCAATAATTGCTTTAACGTTTCGCCTGCTGCGGTAGCCGTCCAAAGACTTGAGGTTTCGCCTTCAATCGTTGTATAAGCGATATTTTTTTCGTCGGGTGAAAGGTTCAGCGACTGTCCCATTATGCCCTTTGAAGCTAAATCGGTAATTTGTTTTATTTGTCCCGAATTAACATCTACCGCAAAAATATCGTTATTCGATTCGTAATAAATCAAGTTGTTTTTCGACCAGAATCGCAACCGGCTGCTGCCGTCGTTTATGGTTGAAATCAATTTTGGAGAGCCGCCAAGTATAGGCATTCGCCAGAATCCTGCCTGTCCCCCTTTAGTTGAATAAAAAGCCAACTCCTCGCCATTCGGCGACCAGATGGGCTGTTCATTCTTGAACTCGTCCTTTGTAATTTGGATCGCTTCGCCCGAAGCCGTTTGTTTTATCCAGATATTTTTTGTCCCGGCTTTGGTTGACGTAAATGCAATCATCTTGCCATCCGGCGAAAAAGTGCCGATGCTGTAAACTTCACCGGGCGTACTTGCCCAACTTACTACTTCGGTCGTTTTCAACGACGACGCGGGCGAAGTCTGGCCGGTCTTCTGTCCAAACGGAGCGAAATACCAGACGGCCAGAATAGCGGCTAGACCAATAAAAAGAGCTGCCGAAACGAACCCGAAGGTTGTATTTCGATTACCGGTTCTCGCGGCCGTATCCAGGATCTGGCTTCCGGTGTCCGCAGTGATCCGTTCAAACTCTGACGTGGAAGTTCTCCCAGTGGCGCCCGTGCTTCTGAACAACTGTGCCGAAAAATCAAGCTCTTTGCCGAGGCTTTTCAAATCGAGCGCCATGTCCCGCACTACCTGATACCGTTCGTCTCGATTCTTCTGTAAAGCTTTTTGGATGATTCTTTCAAGCTCCGGCGGACAGTCCTCGTATATTTCCGATAATAGCGGCGGCTCTGTCTTCAGAATCGCAGCCAGCGTGTCGGTAACGCTTTCGCCGCCAAACGGCTGACACCGAGCAAGCATTTCGTAGATGACAACGCCGAGGCTCCAGATGTCGCTCCGTCCGTCGATCGCCGCCACTCCGCGAGCCTGTTCGGGCGACATATAGTTTATTGTGCCGAGGATCATTCCGAATTGGGTCTGGACTCGGGCCTTTGTTTCGGCCTCTTTATCGACAGGACTCGATTCGCTGTCCGCCTTTAGCAGCTTTGCGATTCCAAAGTCGAGCACCTTTACCAAGCCGTCATCCCGGACCATTACATTCTCCGGCTTGATGTCGCGATGAACAATATTTTTGCGGTGTGCGGTTTCGAGCGCGGACGCGATCTGCACGGCGATTGCGAGAGCTTCATTTAGCTCAAGCCCGCCGAGTTGGATGATTTGCTTTAGAGTTTGTCCCTCAACATATTCGGACGCAATGAAATACATCCCGTTTTCGGAGCCGATCTCGTGGATCGTCAAGATGTTGGGGTGATTGAGCGCGGAGACGGCTTTCGCTTCCTGAATAAATCTTTTGACACGTTCGGCGTCGTCCGCAACATTTGGCGGAAGTATTTTGAGAGCGACCGACCGTTCAAGCTCCTCGTCCTTGGCAAGATAGACCTCTCCCATACCGCCGGCACCGATTGCGGCAGAAATCCGGTATCGACCTATCTGTTGATCAGGGCTGAGCATCGCAGACAAATTACTAACAGGTGTTTCGCGGGCAAAGACTACAAACAAATAAACTTAACGACGCAAATATACACCGAAGCGGCCAGGCATTTCAACGAAAAACCGCCGGATCAGATTGTATCTGTTGAAAAGCAGCGAAAACCAACACAGAGTTTTGCCGTTATCGCCAAAAAGAAATAATATTTGTTTTGCCGATACCGCTGAAGCCTAGCGAACGGCAAGTTTACCAGCGCAGGAATCAATTACGCTTCTACAGGCTAGAGCGTAAAAAATTCGCCGGAGCGACTGAAAAGTCTTGACGCACCCACATATTAGAAAGCGCAATGAGGAAAAAAGATGAAGAGCGGACTTATACGGTCACGCAAGCAGAATACGACGCGGAAATTGCCAGCGGTCTTACTGACGAGGAGGTGTTGCGACCCGGAACCTATAAGATTCGTCGTAATCCCTGGGCCGAGAAACTGAAAAATGCCGGAAAAGTCAAGGTCTCGGTTTATCACTATGATGGAGTTGTCGAACAGTTTTGGCTCAAAATGGGCGAATAAAAAGAATGTATAAGCGTCGAAGATCGCCAACTTAGAAATGAACTTGATGGAAAAGCGAAACCTTTATGACAGCTTCCTCGGGCAATGGCCTGAAGATCGCGTGAGGCTGATGCAACTTGCCGATTATGTCGATGTCGGGAAGCGCGACACTTTTTGTTATTGGGTAGAACGTGAAACACGCTATCTCGGAAGTATACTCGGGTCACCAGCTATTAAGTTCGGTATTTACAAACGGAAGGAAGGGAATGAGCCGATTGCTCCCTATGCAAACGACTCAGAATATTCATGGCGCCCCTTTTATGGAAACAGCCGTAATGAGGCTTTTGAGGCTATCCGAAATGAGATTTTGCGCATAATAGAGCTTTCGAAAAATGGAATATTTTCTGAAATAGACAAGGTTCGGCTTTCCCCGATGTTCAAATGGAAGATCGCTTTTCTATATTCAAACGAACGATTAGTACCTATATACGAAGAAAAAACTCTCCGCCGCATCAGTGAATATTTCGGTTTGGAACAAGGTCGCGAAATCTTAGTTTCTGAGATTCAAGAGCGGATGATGCAAAACAAGCCTGCTGATCCTGATATTTACAAATACATGGAAAGTCTGTGGTATCAATTCAGCGAGGATCCCATGCAAAATGAACATGAGGACCAGTCAGCGGAATCAGGTAATCGTATGCCTTCGAATGATCGACGAGCCAAACGAAAAGCCGCCACAGATTTGAATACGAACACCCAAATTAGATCGGTTTCAAGATCGTATGTTGTTGAACAAAAGCATAAAAAGCTCCAATTGTTGCTTCGCGAAAAACTAGCAAACGAATTCGGCGCGGAAAATATTCAACTTGAGGAAGACTTTGTCGACTTAAAATTGATTCAGCCCGAATACATAACACTTTACGAAGTCAAATCCTCGTCTTATGCTCTTGCATGTATTAGAGAAGCAATTGGACAGCTACTCTATTACTCGATTCGCGATGAAGATCCTAGGCCAAAAAGGTTGGTGGTTATTGGCCAATATCCACCCAATCCGAGTGAGGAAGAGTTTATTATAAAGCTAAAGCAACACCTAAAGGTGGATCTCACTTATCAGCACTTACCTTTAAATTGAAAACATATGGCAGATCTAACTTCAAATTTCGCAGGAATCAAATCACCCAATCCTTTCTGGCTCGCCTCAGCCCCGCCGACGAATATGGGGTCGATGGTGGAGCGGGCGTTTGACGCTGGTTGGGGCGGGGCTGTGTGGAAGACGTTGGGCGAGCCGATCGTCAATGTTTCGTCGCGGCTTGCGGGGCTTGATCAGGGGCCGCTGCGGATGATCGGGCTGAACAATATTGAGCTGATTACTGACCGGCCGCTCGATGTCAATCTCAAGGAGATCGCCGCGTGCAAAAAGAAATATCCGAACCACGCCGTGATCGTTTCGCTGATGGTCGAATCGAAACGCGAGGCGTGGCAGGAGATCGTCAAAAAATCGCAAGACACGGGTGCCGACGGCTTTGAGCTGAATTTCGGCTGCCCGCACGGCATGAGCGAACGCGGAATGGGCGCCGCTATGGGCCAGGTGCCCGAGTATACCTGCATGGTCACCGAATGGGTGAAGGAAGTTTCCGAATTGCCGGTGATCGTCAAGCTCACGCCGAATGTCACGCATATTGTTCCGCCGGGACGTGCCGCGCAGGACGGTGGAGCCGATGCCGTTTCACTTATCAATACGATCAACTCCGTAATGGGCGTCGATATCGACACGATGATCCCGTACCCGAACGTCAACGGCATGGCGGCCCACGGCGGTTATTGCGGCACCGCGGTCAAACCGATCGCTCTCAACATGGTTTCAGAATTAGCTCGTGACGAAGAATTCCGCATTCCAATCAGCGGTATCGGTGGTATCAATACCTGGCGTGACGCCGTCGAATTCATGCTGCTCGGAGCAGGGAATGTGCAGGTCTGCACTGCAGTGATGCACTACGGCTACCGCATTGTCGAAGACATGATTGACGGGCTCAATAATTACCTCGACGAGAAGGGTTTTGCGAGCGTCAATGACATCATCGGCAAATCCGTCAACCGCATGACGGATTGGGGCAATCTCGATCTCAATTACAAGGTCGTCGCCCAGGTCAATAATGAGCATTGCATCCGCTGCAACCTTTGCTACGTCGCCTGCGAAGACGGAGCCCATCAGAGCTTTGAATTCAAGGAGGTTGAAGGCAACAGGTACCCGGTCGTAATAGAAGAAGAATGCGTCGGCTGCAACCTCTGTGCGTTGGTCTGCCCGTCGCCGGGAGCTATATCAATGATCCGAGTCGATGAAGGCGGGCCGTCCCAAAGCTGGCGGGAAAAAACAGGCGCAAATTAAACACCGTCGCGGTCTTTGCGGTTAGAAAGCCTCTGACGCAGTGGACGCAAAGGTTTACGTCAAGGTCGCGAAGAAATTCGTTTGAAGTCTAAATGCTTAGCGTTTCAACAGCATGGAACGCTATCCGCCCTAACGAAGCAACAAACCTATCGAAATCCGCAAAACGCTTATCGTGCGTAAATCCTTTTACAAACCGCGCATAGATCTGCTGGGCGATCACGGCGATCTTGAAGGTGCCGAAGACGTAATAAAACAATATATTCGAAATGTCGCGACCGGACGCGGCGGCGTACATTTCAGCTAGTTCCTGACGTGAAATATTCTCCATCAGCACACGCGGGTTAAACGGCATGTTGAGCATGTCAACACCCGCATCCTTCGACATCCAATAGCCGAGCGTTGTTCCGAGGTCCATAAGCGGATCGCCGACCGTCACCATTTCCCAGTCGAGCACGGCGGTGATCTTCGTAAGGTCATTTGGATCGAGCATGATGTTATCGAATTTGTAATCGTTGTGAACAAGCGACGCTCCGGACTCCGCGGGTATATTTTCATTCAGCCACACGATCGCACTCTCCAATTCCGGCCACTCGTCCGTTTTCGCCGCAAGATAGCGCTTTGTCCATCCCTCGACTTGCCGCCGAGAATAGCCGGACGGGTGGCCAAGATCGCCAAGGCCCGCCGCCTCGTAATCGAGAGCATGCAGGTCGGCAAGATTTCGGATAAAGCTCTTGCACACGCGTCCCTGCAATTCAGCAGAAGTTTCTAATTCATTCGGCGACTTACCACGAATGATCAGCCCGATGCGGCGTTCCATCAAATAAAATTCGGCGCCGATCACGGATTCGTCGTCGCAAAAAAGAATTGGTTTTGGCGCGGGCGGATAAATGGCCGAAAGTTTGGAGAGCACCTTGAACTCGCGGCTCATGTCGTGGGCGGATTTGACCGTATTGCCGAACGGCGGCCGCCGCAGCACGTACTCCTTTTTTCCCGTCCTGACAAGATATGTAAGGTTAGAGCTTCCGGCAGGGAATTGCTCGACCGCAATATCCGTTTGCGTAACAGCCAGCTCAGACGCGAGAAAAACGCCTAAACGCTTGATATCCAATTCTTCGCCTTGCCGGATCAAATTTGTTTCCCGCATTTTCGGTTGATAGGTCCGCTAGTATCTGAAGCTATTTTTCTTGATTTGGTTACATTGATTATATCTTTTTGATTTATTTCGTGTATTTCGTGGAAAGGAAAGATTTATCCACGAACTACACGAAAAAAGAAAAACTGGAAAAACAAGAAAATTATAAAACTGACTCAACGCCCCACATTTCTCTTGATTCTTATCCGCCCCCATCTGTGCTAATCTGTGGCTAAATCTTTCTTATGAACTTCGATTATTCAGCAAAAACTCTCGATCTGCAAAATCGGCTCGGCGCCTTTATGGACGACCATATCTACCCGAATGAAAGCGCGTATCACGCCGAGATAAATTCCGGCGACCGATGGCAGCCGCTGAAATTGATCGAAGAACTTAAATCGAAAGCGAAGGCTCAGGGTTTGTGGAATTTGTTCCTGCCAAACGTTTCCGGCCTAAGCAATCTTGAGTATGCTCCGCTTGCCGAGATTATGGGCCGCGTCGTTTGGTCGTCCGAGGTCTTTAATTGCTCGGCTCCCGACACAGGCAACATGGAAGTGCTTCATCTTTACGGCTCCGATGCTCAAAAGGACCAGTGGCTGAAGCCTTTGATGAATGGCGAGATCCGTTCGTGTTTTTCGATGACAGAACCGGACATTGCTTCGTCCGACGCAACTAATATTCGGTCTTTGATAGTTGCGGACGGTGACGATTACATTGTTAACGGGCGGAAGTGGTGGTCGACTGGTGCCGGCGACAGCCGCTGCAAACTGACGATCTTTATGGGCAAGACCGATGAGAATGCGGCCAAGCATCTGCAGCAGTCGATGATCCTCGTCCCGATGAACGCCGACGGCGTAAAGGTTGAGCGTGTGCTGACCGTTTTTGGCTACGACGACGCTCCGAACGGACACGCCGAAATATCGTTTACAAATGCCCGCGTTCCGAAAACAAATCTTCTTCTCGGCGAAGGCCGCGGCTTCGAGATCGCCCAGGGCAGGCTCGGCCCGGGGCGTGTTCATCATTGCATGAGATTGATAGGTGTCGCCGAGCGATCACTGGAGATGATGTGCGACCGAGCCCGTTCGCGCGTTGCGTTCGGCAAATCAATCGCCGATCAGGGAGTCATTCGTCAATGGATCGCCGAATCGCGGCTTGCCATTGATCAGGCCCGGCTTTTGGTGCTAAATGCAGCCTGGAAAATGGACACTGTCGGCAACAAGGCCTCCCGCAAAGAGATCGCGATGATAAAGGCGGTCGTGCCGCGAATGGCTTTGAAGAGCATCGACCGCGCGATCCAGGTCCACGGCGGCGGCGGCGTGTGCCAGGACTTTCCGCTTGCCGAGTTCTGGATATACGCCCGCACGCTCCGCCTCGCCGACGGCCCGGATGAGGTTCATCTTGAATCGATTGCTAAGATGGAGTTAGTTACTAAATGATGGATGTTCAAGCTCATATAAAGAATTTGTGCAAACAGATCGTCGATAGCTTTCGGCCACATAAAGTAATTCTTTTTGGTTCGTACGCTTACGGTGTGCCAACTCCTGATTCTGACATCGATCTTCTGGTTGTTATGCAGTTCGATGGGCGGGTTCATGAACAGGCAGTTAAGATCAGGCGAGATTTAAATTCGACTTTGCCGATTGACCTCTTGGTTCGAACGCCAGAGCAAGTTCGTGAGCGTGTCGAAATGGAAGATTTCTTCATGCGTGAAATTGTAGAGCAGGGAAAAGTTCTTTATGAAGCCGATGACGCTTGAATGGATCAAAGTCGCGGAAGGCGACTGGTCAACAGCAAACCGTGAGATTAAAGTGGAAACGGACACTAACTACAAGGCCGTTTCCTCCCACGCTCAACAGTGCGGCGAAAAGTATCTAAAGGCTTATTTGCAGGAACGAAGCGTTAATCCTGAACGTACACATAATCTTGAAATTCTATTAAACAAAATCCTGCCCTACGAGCCGGCCTGGTCTGACCTGCGAGAAAGCTGCGTCGAACTAACTGATTTTGCGGTTGAACATCGATATCCGGGAATGACGACCTCACCTCAAGAGGCCGAAGATGCTCTCTCCCATTCAGGGCTTATTCGTAAATGCGTTCGAGAATTCTTTGATTTAGATAGCTGATTTGGAAGCTGATTACACCTCGCGGAAAAATACGGAGCGACAACCCTGGATACAAAAACTTCCGTTCGATGAATAAACACATCATCCATTTCGCTCACGCCAACGGTTTTCCGGCCCGAACTTATTCAAAACTTTTCTCCTTTCTCGAACCGCGTTTTGATATCCGCTATCTTGAACGCCATGCGCACGATCCCGAATTTCCTGTGACCGATGGCTGGCATGCGCTTAAAGACGAGCTGTGTAGATCTATTGAATGCGATTTCGAAAAGCCGGTCATCGGCCTCGGACATTCGCTCGGCGGAATACTTCATTTGCTTGTCTCCATCGAAAATCCACATCTGTACAAGCAAATAATTCTTCTCGATGCCCCGATCATCAGCCGTACAAGCAGCAGCGGCATTCGCGTTCTCAAAGCCCTCAGTCTAATGGACAGGCTATCGTCGTCGCGGATGACTCGTTCGAGACGCAATTTGTGGGAGAGCAGGGAAGACGCCTACAAGCATTTCAAAGCGAAGCCGAAGTTCGCGGCTTTCGATGAGGATGTACTCCGTGACTACATCGAACACGGCACCACCGAAACGGATGACGGCTTTAGATTATCCTTCGATCCGCAGATCGAGGCCGCGATCTACCGGAATCTACCGCATGATCTTCCATCGCTGAAAGGTCGACTGACGGTGCCCGTCACTTACATCGGCGGGGTAAAATCCAGAGAGGCGCGGCTCGCAAGACTGAGTTTTATGCAAAAGAATTTCCCAATAGATTTTCATTTTCTTTCCGGCTCGCATCTCTTCCCATTCGAAATGCCGTGCGAGACAGCCGCCAAGATCGAATCAATTATGTGAAGCCAGAAGTATGAATAGAACTTGAAAAAGATTCTTCTCTTTGCGACCTTTGCGTATTCACTATGCGCTCTTTGCGGTGGAAAAAAGATTTTAAAGCAAAGGGCGTGAAGACCGCAGGGACAGGAAACCGGCCCGCCGTAGGTCATTCTGACCGCATTCCATTCTTTGTCTGTTCAACATGACAAATAAATGTTGACAGATGTTTTACATTAAGGTAACTTGATTGAGTAACGGTTCCACAAAGAGTCGTTCCCCTTCGCCACCCGATGCGAAAAAGTTTTCTAAAAACAACAACCCGATGAATTGCCCGCAGGGGGTAATTGGAATCTCTCGAACGAAGCGGGCGCTTGGCGCTGCATTCAGTTGGCCTGTCAGTGCGATGTCCTGTCTACACGATCACGAAGAAGGTGGCAAAAATCTTCCGAAAAGCCAAACCCGGTATCGTTCGATTCATCAGAAAACTTTCAATTAAAACAGAATTGGCGTGAAAAGCTATTAAGGAGTGAGAAAATAATGCGTTTCGGTAAAAAGAAAAGCGTTGCCGGTTTGGATATCGGTTCGAGTTCAATCAAGATGGTCGAACTTGAAGGCAAAGCAAACAGTCTCAGTTTGTTAAGCCTCGGGTTCGAAAACCTGCCCGACGATACGATCATTGACGGGCAGATCATGGAATTAAACGTTGTTTCCGACGTCATTAGAAACGTTTGCGCCAACCATCAGGTAAATGCCGATCAGGTCGTTACGGGCGTCAGCGGCCATTCGGTGATCATTAAGAATATCGTGTTGCCGGCCATGAGTGCGGACGAACTTGAAGAATCGATCGACTGGCATGCCGAAGAACATATTCCGTACGATCTGGCGGATGTAAGTCTCGATTATCAGATAACCGGAACGACATCCGACTCCACGCATGTGCTTATCGCCGCCTGCAAACGCGAGCGAATCGATAACGTACGCCAGGCCGTGCAGCTTGCCGGCAAAGAGCCTTACATTATCGATGTTGACACATTCGCCCTGCAAAATTGCTATGAGCTCAACTACCAGCCGGACGATTCCCAGGTCGTCACATTGCTGAACATCGGTGCCTCGACTATGAACGTCAATATCGTCAAAGGCACCCGTTCTTTGTTCACACGCGACATCACGGTCGGCGGCAGTCAATTCACGGATGTGCTGCAGCGAAGCCTCGGACTCAGTTACCAACAAGCCGAAGCGGTAAAACGCGGCGTAAGCCACGCGGTCGAGGGAATTGAAGAAAAATCTATTGAACCGCTGATGGACAACGTAACTGAGATCGTTGCGATGGAGATACAAAAGACATTTGATTTCTACCGTGCAACGACCGAAGACAATCAGACGGTTGTTCAGAAAATCCTCATCTCCGGCGGCGGCTCCAAGCTTGCCGGCCTGGCACAAGATCTATCTGTGAGGCTCGAACTGCCGGTAGAAGTTTTGGACCCATTCAGAAATATCAAGGTGGACTCACGCAAATTTGACCCTGATTATCTAAGCGAAATCATGCCCGAAATGGCCGTTGCCGTTGGACTGGCAATGAGGGGAGTGTAACTAAAATGATCAAGATTAATCTATTAAACTCAGTTACTGAAAGGCAAGGCGGTACAGTCGTTGCTGTCGATCGAAAAGTCAGCAGCCCTGCCTCGCGCCTCCTGCTGATGTCGCTTGCCGCCGCCTTTCTGCTTATGGCAGTTGTTGGTTGGGATGTGATCAGCACCACGATGGCAAAGACCGAAGCCGAAAGGCAACTCGAAGAACAAAAACAGATCGCGGCCGAGCTTGAGGTTGTGATGAAGGAACAAAAGGAACTCGAAACAAAGATCGCGGCCATCGACGCCCGTATTGAGGCGATCAAGCGGCTCCGTTCTTCCCAAGCCGGACCGGTTGCGGTACTGGAAGCTATGCGCGAAAGAATTGCGATGGTTCCCGGACTTTACCTTCAGAGTATCGAAGAGAAAGATAGTCAAATAACCATTAAGGGTAACTCACCCGACGAGGCTGTAGTTACTCAATTTGGCCGCAGCCTCGAATTCTCGAACGGGCTCTTTTCCAATCTGAACATTGAAACGCAGCGGCAGGAAGCTGTTAACCAGCAGGCATCGGCTCCGGTCAACGGAGGTGAAGCGGCGAAGGTGCAGCTTGTCAACTTTACTATCAAGACCGCTTACACACCTTCGAAGGCAGCCGGTGCACCTGGAATGACACCGACGACGGCCTCGACTACTGCTCCTGCCCCGGGCACAAATCCGGCAGCCGCACCCGTTCAGGTTGCAAAGAACTAACCTACCGTTCACGAACAGAAATTCGCCTGACTTCACGAAATACAAGGACACTAATATGTTTGAGAAAATCAAAAACCTAAAATGGCATTTCCAACTTCTGCTCCTGGTTGGTATTGCGTCCGGGCTATACTTTGCGGTCTATTACTTTGTGACCAGCGAGACGCGTGTTGAAATTGCGGCACTTAATGACCAGGTTTCGCAGCTCCAGGCAAAGAATGAGGCGGCCCGCATCGCAACACAGCGGATCAATGAATTCCGGGCACTTTACGCGAGCAAGGCCATGGAGTATGAAGAACTGAAGGTCCTGTTGCCCGAACAGCGTGAGATCACGAATGTTTTACAGGGATTGCAGGATAACGCCAACGCTTCGCGACTGATCGTGATGCGATTTTCGCCTAAAGACGATACGCAGCAGGACGCCATTACCGCCAAAGTCGTCGAAGTCGAGGTCGACAGTAACTTCACCAATCTCCGTGAATTCTTCGACAAGATGGCAAAACTGCCCCGCATCGTTTCGATATCGAATTTCAGGATCAACCAGCTTGATAAGCAGACGCCCGAAAAAACGGTGCATGCGATGTTTGAGCTGAAGGCCTATTATGCCGATCCTGAGGCATTGAACAAACCGGCAGCGCCAAAACCGGGAACACCCGGAGCGCCGCCTGTTGCCGGACAACCCGCACCAGCAGCCCCAGTAATTCAAACGCCTGTCGCAAAATAGTACCCGATCCAAACGCATAAGAGAGAAAAAGCAATGATTAACACATCAAAAATCGTACGATTCCTGACTTTGAATGTTGCCCTCACCGGAATTGTTCTGATCAGCGGGCACTTTATCGAAGCCGATGGCCAGGGTCGTGACCCTTTCACTAAACCGGGTTGGGCAAAGACGCGCGACGTTAGAACCGGCGGTACTGCCGGTGTGAAGAAGACGACAGGAACTCCGGTAGAATTTGGTGTTCCTTCGATCGAGCAGAGGATCGCATTCTTCAAACGCTTGCGTGAAGACGCCGCCGGTAACGGCCAGCCGCTCCCGAAGGTGACAAGCGTTCTTACTTTGAATGAAATGGCGGTAACAGGGATATTTCAGACACCGCGCGGCTATGCGGCAATGGTTGAAGCAACACCCATCAAGCTTTCTTACACGATCTACCCTGGCGAAAAGTTTTTTGACGGACAGCTCGTCGCGGTTGAAGAGAACAGGCTAGTTTTCAGACGCGTGACCAAAATGGGCAAGGGCAAGTTTGTCGCGTCGGTAGAAAATAAGACCTTGCGTCAGTACACGACCAGGGAAGAAGTTCAGGGAACGGCTCCCGTGCAGGGTGACGGAAAACCGCCGGAGACGGTAGCAACGTATCAGCCAACGGCAGCGGATGGCCCGGCTGTCAAGGCCGTACCTGCGGGACCGATAGTTTCGCCGCTTGACGAAATGAACAAGCAGCTTCCGGAAACCGACACCGACAAGCAAAAGGTCAAAGCGAAAGCCGGTTCGAAAAAGCCTGTCAAGGTAGCTAAAAACAAGTAACACCCCAAGTTCTAGACGCCGTTCGCGTCGACAATAAAGCAGCAATTCAACTCAGACCATTTCTCTGACCAACTGAGAATGGATGGATCTTGTAACGGAGGAAACATGACTTCTCTTCAACAATTAAGCAATATCGGCAAAAAAGCGGTTATTGCATTAATCTTTATCAGCACCTTAAGCCTTGCGATCGTCGCCCAGCGGGTTGACCCTCAATCTCAGGGACGCCGCTACGGCGACCCCGGTTTTGTCGGCGAACCGATCAAATTGAACGTCGTAAATGCGGACATTCGCGACATACTGAACTATATCACCGAGCAGTACGGCATCAACTTTGTTATCGATAAGTCCGTCAAACAGATTCCCGTAACCGTGAATGTAAGCGAAGTTCCCTGGAACATAGCGCTTGATTCGATCATGCGTTCACAGGAGCTCGGCATTCAGGTCAACGGCACGATTCTCCGTATTGCCGACTCGAAAACGCTTGCATCCGAAGGCGAGATTTTTCGCCAGCAGCGTGATAATCAGATCGATGCCTCGCCGCTCGTCACAGAGTTTATCCGGCTCAATTATGCACGTGCCAAGGACGGACTGGTTACCGGCAGCACCACCGCTGGAACTTCGTCGAATCTTTCCGGCACCGGATACGGATCGTCATTCACGGACGCGAGGTCAAGCGGCCCTAACTTCAGCCAGGCAGGCGCTGCATCAGCCACATCAACGGACGGAATCCTACCTATCATTAAACGCCGCCTTTCGCGACGCGGAGCGGTCGAAGTGGATGGACGAAGCAACACGCTCATCGTTACGGACGTGCGTGAAAACATCGACTCGATCCGCCAGCTCGTGGCATTACTCGACCAGCCTGAGCCTCAGGTAGAGATCGAAGCACGCATCGTCGTTGCGACTCGCAATTTCAGCCGTGACATCGGCATCCAGCTCGCGGCACTTGTAGTCGGAAAAAGAGGCAGCGGAGTCGGCGGTGGAACCCTCGGCGGAGCTACCGTGGATCCAGGCCTTACCATTCCTCCCAGTCTGCCAATCGGTTCGGTCAATGGAAATCTGGCATCACAGCTTGTTAATACCGCGATCGGACTGACGACCGGAATTTTCGGTACCGCTCAGATCAGTGCATTGATCACAGCCGGTGAACAAAAAGGGCAAGCAAAGGTAATCGCCAACCCGCGTGTAACCACACTGAACAATAAAAAGGCCGAGATCAAGAGCGGCACGAAGATTCCTGTTACGACAATTCAGCCCGGCGGCGGTGGCGGTACGGGTGCCGGGATCGCAACGACCGAATATGTCGATGTACCCCTTCGCTTGGAAATCACGCCGCAGATCACTGATGTTGGCACGGTCGTACTAAGCGTTGTCGCGGAAAATAGCTCAACCTCAACGATAGTTTCTGGAGCCGCTCCCGCGATCAATTCGCAAAGCATGACGACGCAGGTAACGGTTCCCGACGGCGGAACGACCGTTGTCGGCGGTGTCTTATTCGACGACGAGCGTGAAAGTGTTGACCGTACACCGGGACTTTCAAGAATCCCGCTGTTCGGCAATCTCTTCAAACGCAAAGGCGTCCGACGTGATACGACCGAGATTCTGTTTTTCATCACGCCGCGTATCTATCGTCCGGACTTCAACGGAAATAACACAGCAACGGACAGGCCGCGATCGACAACGATAATGCAGCCTGTACCTCTCGGCAACCCGAATTCGAATTCGGACCAGACACCGAATACTCCATACCAGAACCCTCTGGTTCCGGTAGTTCCGGTGCAGCCTGCGGCAGTTCCGGTCAAACCGTAAACAATATCATCCGGTCCGGATGATATAATCCCAGAGAACGCCGGACACAGGTTCGGTGCCTCTGTTTCCTCCGAAATGAAAAACCCGTTAATGCGTAATGCACTGACGGGTTTTTTTGTTTGAGAGTTACGGTCGGAAACGCGAGTGTGAACGAGCGTGCGGATTCGCAGACTGAAAGATGCACGCTCCATAACTGTCGCGTTTCTGGCGTTGTTCACTCCGCTATATATCCGCTCGCCACCGGAATGTCACCGGTTTGGCCGAATGTGACAACCGAATAGCTCGGCCCCTGGGTGCCAAGAATGTACCACGTTCCATTTCGAAATACCGCAATATCGGTTTTTCCATCCCCGTCGTAATCACCTGGTGAGGGTTTATCTCCCGCGACGCCGAAGGATGTGAAGTAGAATCCCTGTCCGTTTTGGAAATACCATGTCCCGTTCGAGGGCCGGAAAACCGCTAGGTCAGTCTTGCCGTCGCCGTCATAATCGCCTTGGACGGGCAGGTCGCCCGTGACGCCGAAAGCTCTGACCAGGTAGCCGTTGTTGTTGCTCGTGATCATAAACCACGTTCCGGTCGAAGGCCTGAATACAGCAATATCCGTCTTGCCGTCTGCATCGTAATCGCCCTGGGCCGTCTTATCGGTTGGTTCCCCAAATTGAATAACGCGGTATGTGCCGGTGCTGCCCTGAATATACCAGGTGTTGTTTGACGGACGCCAAACCGCTATATCGGTCCTTGCGTCGCCGTCATAGTCGCCGGGTACCGGAATATCTCCGTTCACTCCAAACTGCGTCTGCCCGAAAGTTCCCGTGCTGTTCCTGAGATACCAAACGCCGGTCGACGGCCGAAAAACAACCTTGTCCGTCTTGCCGTCGCCGTCGTAGTCTCCCGGAGCCGCTTTGTCGCCAACTTCGCCAAACTGAGTGACCTGAAAGCCCAACTCACCACTTGTAAGGGCGTACCAAACACCGGTTGAAGGCCGGTAAACGGAAATGTCGCTTCTGGTGTCGAAATCGAAATTGGCGATGGCAGATCCCGACAGTATGGCTTTTGACGTTGTATAGATTTGATCGCCGCTCGTGCTTCCGTCACTGTTCGCTCCATTGCCGGCAGCATAAAAGCTGAGCTTCCCGATGCGTTCGGACGGGGCTGTCCAAGTAAAATTCCACGATTTCGTGCCAAATTGCGTAGGCACGGTCCCGTTGTTCGTATGTTCGACATACCGGCGTTCGTTGCCGTTTACAAATCCGCTTATTACTTGAAGCGGTTGTGGGTTGGCCGCGGGAAAGGTGATCGTACCCACATTCTGGCCCGCGTTATTGATCGCGACCATCTGAAAGCCATAAATAACCGCACTGGCGTCGTTTACCGTGAGCGTCAACGGGACCTGCTGACCGGGCAAATAGTTTGCCGGGAGCCCTGATATTAAGACGTTTCCGCCTCCGCCGTTGACGGGAAAAGAGGAATGGCAGGCCGTGCAATTATTCTCGATCGGAGCCCCCGTAAATGACGGCGACGGCCCCGATGCCGACGCGCTAGTCTTCTGAACCGTCGAACCGGCACTCGACAAGCCAATAAATGCAATCAAGGCAGCAACTGCAACAATTAGGTATTTGGCGAAGACAGACTTTGAGAACGATTTTGTCATGGCGGGAACTCCTTGTTAAAAAGCGGTATTTCTGTTAGTTTGACGGTTTTTAACTCGAAAAGTTTAAGAAATACAGTACTTCAAAAATATGCGTTGGGCGGACGAAAGTCAACAATTTGTTTGCTCGGGTCTTGTTCTGATTCGTGTTGCCAAGGGAATATGAAAGACTTCTTTGTGGCCGTTGTGGGTTTCGCTTCGTGATCCTTGTGTCATAGCTCTTTTTCTAACATAAAAAATTTCGCAAAAAGAACACCGAGACCTATTAACCTATTCAAATCCGGCACGCTTCAATCAGTTCCGAATACAAAGCAAGTGGCTTGAAAGGCGAGCCGCCCGATGCGTCCGAGATCGTTAATGCTAAGGTCGCGCAGATCACGGAATATACTTGGCCGGTATCGGGATATCAGTAGAGACTCCCCAGCCGGACGATCCATACCCGAAAGACGATTGATTCAGGAACCATATGCCGTTGCGGTAAATGCACGGATCGTCTTTGCCATCGCCATCATAATCTCCAGGAACCGGAATGTCGCCGGTCTGACCCCACGATATTATATCGAACTGGAAATTCGTACTGCGGCGTATGTACCAGAACCCGTTAGCCGGACGCCAAACAGCAATGTCGTCCCTGTTATCGCCGTCGTAGTCCGCCGGAACGGGCCGGTCGGTCGCTTCGCCCCAATTTGCCGTAGTCGTTCCGCCGCTACTGTTCGCGATTATCCATAGGCCGCTACCGCGGTAAACAGCACGATCCGTTTTATTATCGGCGTCATATTTGCCCGGAACGACCACATCACCGGCCTGGCCGAAGTTGATCACATCGTACCCGCCCGTACTTTTCCGGATATACCAATTGTTATCTGAGGATCGATAGACGGCGGCATCGTCCTTGCCGTCGCCGTCGTAATCGCCCACCACCGGCTTATCGCCCGGATCGCCCCAAGAGAACGTATTAAATACAAAACCGTTGCTCTGAATGATGTAGAAATCAGCCGTGTCGCCGGGCGTCGGCCTGAATATCGCGAGGTCAGTCTTGCCGTCACCGTCATAGTCGGCAGGAACGGGCTCATCGCCCGCAACGCCCCACGTAATTACCGTGATCCCGCCAAGCGAGGGCTTCAGATACCAATTGCCCTCCGAAGGCCGGAAAACCGAAAGGTCCGATTTGCCGTCACCGTCAAAATCAGCCCGCGATCTGACCGTGCCTGGTGCAAACGAGCACGAGCTGGTCGCCCGCACCGTAATTGAATCGACGTTCCATCCGACGTACCCGGCATCGGTTCCGAGACTGGTGTCCGTACCGAGGCGCCAGCGAAGACGTATGTTTTGTCCGTTCGCGGCGGGCGGCAACTGTACCGTCGTCGTGACATATCCGCCTGAATTTCCCGACCACGCCGGACGATTAGCAACGGGATTATTTGTACCGTTACCTAATGTGCCGTTGTAGCCATTCGCGGTAAACGAACCGCCTGCGTCGATCACGTCCTGAAACGCACCGGCGCCGATGCTTATCTCAAGCACGCCGCCGTCCCATGTAGGTTCGGTGTTGTAGTTATGCCGGAACGAAACCGTCGAAGCAGCCGAATTGACCGTGATCGACGGCGAGGTAATGCTCGCTCCGCCCGCGAAATCGGAATTGGAGGAAAATGCCGAGTTTGGAGCTGTGTCGGAAGAACCATTAGAGGTGACAAAGTTTATGCCGCTTGCTTCCACGGCTGCCGTCCAGCCGCCCGGCAGATTCGGTGCGCCGACGGAGTCGAAATTTTCTTGCAGCGTTATGCTCTTTAATCCGACAGCTATCGGCAGCGAAAAGCTCTTTGCCCCGAGACCACTGTTGACATTCATTGTCAGCGTAATCAATCCGCCGCAAGCTGTATTGGCCGGAACCGTGTAATTAAATTGACGCGTTGTGGTCGAACCATCGGCGATCGTGCCGTAAACCGCGGCACCCGCCCCCGGAATGTCGGCAGTTGTGTTCAATGCAGCCTGGCCGAAGATATTTGTCAGTGGAACAGATAAGCTGAGTGTTTCGCCCGGCTCAAAAACACCATCATTATCGCCCTGAGCGTCGGAGATGGTGAAGTTCGGCAGCTGCACCAGATTCGGACGGTCGAACGCCTCGGTCACACGGGCATTCCCGGTTCCGGTGCCCTGATTTTGAATACTCGCTCCAAAACCCATTCCGCGAATCGCGAAACCTGCCCAAACGTCCGATGCGTCAACAAGCTGGGTTGACGTCGCTGCACTTCCGATGGCCGCCGCTATGATCGCATCGCGTGCCTGCAAAAATGTCGGGTTCAACGGAGAGATCTTCATAGCGTCGGTAACCAACTGTAGTGTTTTTCGGTTTCCGACTGCCCATCCGAGCCGCTGGACAAAGCGTGCCCGAACTTCCCAGAGAGCACTGCTCCAAACCTCACCGGCGGCGTGTACTTGGTCGGCGTTTGTCGAAATATGCGGTCCGGACATTGCCGGAAACGCTCCATTAGTTGTGTTGAGTTGTAGTTGGTCGATGTCCGCGAACGTAAGCGGGTTGTAAGGCCCGTTAGTCGGCCCGCCGGTCGCGGCCATGACCGCCTTCGGGAATCGGCGAATGCCGTAGTAATAGTTTTGCGTGCCAACTGCTCCGAACCCTTGAAGAAGAACGTAGCCGGTCAACGGATATGTCCCGAGGATCGGGTCGCCCGGTTCTGAAAGAAGGCAATGTGCGTAGAAATCAGACCAGCCTTCGCCCATTGCCCGTGACATGTTTGACGACAGGCCGCCCGCATTTCCGTGCAGCCGGTTCGATGTTCCGTGGGTTGCCTCGTGGATCATTATTTCGGCGTCGGCTGATCCGTCCCGATCGGGCGTCGGGCCGGTGAAAACAAACATCTGCATTTTGCCGCGGACACCATCGGCACCAGTAGAGAAATTCGCGTTGTTAACGCCGAAAACATCCTGTCCCTCGGCCGAAATGCGGTCGTTCGCAACACCGCCCCGACCGAAATTGTTTGTCTGGAAGTTTCGGGCGGACTCGGTAAACCCAAGCCGGTAAAGCTCATCATGATACCAATTCATGATGTAAAACTGTTGGATGACGGCTCCGCGGCGAGCTTCGTCGGTCGTCGGGCTATCACCAGGGTCGGGAATTCCCGGCGGCGGATTCCAAAGCGATGTAAATGTCCTGAACGGATTGCCGACAGCCTGCGAACCTGCATCGACCTCGTTGGGAGCGGCCAGGTCCAAGCCCGATTCAACCGCATTTCCATCTGTCGTATTCTGGCCGTCCGTTATCCAGCCGTTATTGTTGAAAGTATAAGGAGCCTCGTTTCCGATCCTCGCCAAATTTGTGCGGGGGATGGGTAAGCCTTGGGTTCCAAAGGCCGGATCGGTCAATGTTGGCGGATTTGGGGCCGGGCTGTCGGCCACATTGATCATAGCGTTTGAGTTTGTGTACACCTGGTAGTTGGCCGATTGCGTTTGATCCTCGGTGATGTTCTTGCGCCAAAGCATTGCTCCGCTTTCGGCATCGACAATGACGTAAAAAGAACGAGCAGACTGCCAGATCAGGACGCGCCAGGCCGGAACAGCAATTCCTGGTTCAGTCGGGAAATACATCTTCTCCGCCGTGATTGAAAAATCGCCGTCGCCAAAAACCGTCTTCAGCGCATTCGACCTCGACGCATTTTGCGACAACTCACCCGGTTTAATTTCGTAATTGATTGATCCCGCGGCCGCCGTCACCGCATTGGCGGGTTCGTTGAAATTCGTCGAAAGACTGTTGTAATCCAGGCCCGGTGCAAAATTGTTGATGACGCGGATAATTTCGCCTTTCTTCGTAAACGCCGCCTTTACCTCTCCGCTAAACACCGGAATTCCGTTTATTTCCTGATCGTATTCGACGAACGAAAGGTTCCCGTCCGGATTTTTGTAATCGGAAAAGAGCTTTAATCCATCCAACTGTTCTTCGGTAGCACCGATAAGTCCTTTATTTTCCTTAAGAAAGCCTACAAGAGCGTTCGATCTTTTTTCACCTGTTGCTTGCGAAAGCAGAGCCCGGCCTAGCTTTGCATCAGAGGCAATGACTTCGGGCGTGCGAATCTCGGGGTTGTAATCGACTTTAAGAGTTGGGACCTTTGATTGGAGCTTGCTTTCGGCCGCCACAAACGAATCGCGGACGTCTGCAACGGCAACCGCGTCCTTATTCAAAGACGTGCGAAACGATGCCATTTTTTCAAATGCACCTTTGTCCGAGCGAATGTCGTAATTAGGCAGATCGTCTACCTGACTGACAGTCCTTGTGAAAAGACCTTTGCCAGAAAGCTTGCCGCCAGCTTCCGTCCGCAGACCGAAAGGCAGAACAACTATGGCCGTAATAATCGCCAAAATACCCAAGCTCAGCAGAATACTCCGCCGAGAGTCGGCGACAAAAGATACCTTCATTTAATTCACTCCTCCAGAAAACTCGCCTCAAATCTTGTTCAGCAAGCTCTTTAATACAACTAACACAGACGCAATCGCGTGCTTTTCCCAGTCAAATCGCACTGGCCAAATACCCATACTTCGACAACAAGGCATTTAACAATTACTATTTAAGATGAACTGGACAGCTATGATTTCTTTGGGTGAACTACGTTCTTTGGGAGAAATCGAATATATCCATCAAACTTTGTATCGCTATCAAACCTTTCTTGTACCAAAATAACGGCCTCAAGTCAATAAAATTCCGGTTTCCGAATGCAGGATAATCACATTGAAAAAGTTTTTGGCACCGGCGGCCTGATATCGAAATTTCACGAAAATTACGAATATCGGAGCGGCCAGATAAAGATGGCCGAAGCGGTCGCAAAGGCATTTGCCGATAAGCGTCATTTGATCGTCGAAGCCGGAACTGGAACTGGAAAAACTTTGGCATATTTGATTCCGGCGATTGCGGCGGCGTTGCAAACAAAAAAACGCGTGATCATATCGACCGGTACTAAGAATCTACAGGAGCAGTTGATGGAAAAGGACATTCCGTTTCTGCAAAAGGTCTTGCCCAAGAAATTCACCGCCGCGTATATGAAGGGCCGGTCGAATTACGCCTGCCTTTATCGCATTCAAAAGGCCGATAATCAGCCGATACTCGACGGGTTGGATCAAAAGCGTCATTTTGACGAGGTCCGCGATTGGAGCCGTGAAACCTCGACCGGCGATCGTCGCGAACTCGTCGATCTGCCCGAAGACCTTTCGTTCTGGAGCCGCATCAACGCCAAATCCGACACCTGCATCGGCCAAAAATGCCCGGAATTCGAGCCGTGCTTTATCACCCGGATGCGTACTGGAGCCGAAGCTGCCGATATCGTTATCGTAAATCATCACTTGTTTTTCGCCGATCTTAACGTCCGCGGTAACCAGTTCGGCAAGGTCATTCCCGATTACGGTGCCGTGATTTTCGACGAAGCACACCTTATCGAAGACATCGCTGCGGATTATTTCGGCTTTCAAGTCTCGAATTTTCAGATCGATGAACTCGTGCGGGATTCCGCCACATTGCCGATCTCTGACGCGATAGCTACACGCGACATCGACAAAACTGCCTCGAAGATATCGGGACTGTCCGAGCAATTCTGGACCCGGTTCGCCCAAGCCCGCACCAAGGGCCGGTTTCCGCTGCAATCCGATGTTTTTGTGTATCGTTCGACGAATGGCGAGCAGCAGCCGACACCGCTGGGTGAAACATATTTCGCTTTGGATTCGGCGTTGCAGCGGCTCGAAGCTCAGCTTGATGCATTCAGTGAAACGGTGCCGGAGGCCGACAGCGTCATCCGCCGCACGCGCCAAACGCGGTTCGATCTCGATTTCATCGTCACGCAGGCCGAACGAAATTATGTCTACTGGCTCGAAAAACGCGGCAAGGGCATATTTCTGCGGGCATCGCCGGTCGATGTGTCGGAACTGCTCCGCGAAAAGCTGTTCGAAAAGGTCGAGACGTGCATTTTGACCTCTGCGACGCTTTCGAGCAGCGGCAAATTCGATTTTATCCGCGAGCGCCTCGGTCTCGACACGGGCAAAACGACCGGCCTTGTTGCACCATCGGCCTTCGACTATGAAAATCAGGCAATCATCTACCTGCCAAAAGCGATGCCCGACCCGCGTTCGCCTGAATTCACCCAACTTGCCGCCGGTGAGATCGTAAAGATTCTCCAGGTCACGAGCGGCCGTGCGTTTGTGCTGGCAACCAGCCATTCGTCAATGAAGGCTCTCTACGAGCTAGTCTCGTCGCGTGTGACCTTTCCGTGCTTCCTGCAGGGCACAATGTCGAAAACAGGTCTGCTCGAGAAATTTCGTGAAACGCCGAACGCCGTTCTGTTCGCAACCGCCAGCTTCTGGCAGGGCATCGATGTGCAGGGCGAACAGCTCTCGTGCGTCATCATCGATAAACTCCCTTTTGCCGTCCCGACCGACCCGCTCGTCGCCGCCCGTTCGCGTTTTGTTGATGAAAACGGCGGCAATTCCTTCTTCGACTACAGCGTCCCGCAAGCCGTTATCTCCCTAAAACAGGGAATCGGCCGCCTAATCCGCAGCAATTCCGACCGCGGCGTGATAGCCATTCTCGACCCGCGCCTTCGCACAAAACGCTATGGAAAAGATTTTCTTCAAAGCCTGCCGAGGATGCGGATAACGAACGATCTCGACGAAGTTGGTTTAATATTTGGCGGCGCAGAGGTGTAACCCGAATGAGTCGAAACAACATTAGCTTAGCGATCTGTTCTTTGATTCTTCTTTTATTAATTCTGGCGTGCGACGGTACTTTGCACATTTCAGGTGAGGTTTACGATTCCGAAAACCATTCTTTAAAGGATGCGTCGGTCAGGTTTAGCGCGCCGCGTGACCAGAGATTTAGCGAACAACCTGATGAAAGTAATTCATGCGAGGTCAAGACCGGTGTTGATGGAAGCTTCGGTTGCGGTTTAACGCATGCACCGTTCTCAGGTGTTCCGCTACGCCTGATGGTTTCGAAGACCGGCTACAAAACCTATCAAGCTGATTTCACATCTGACGATGCTCATCGAAAGATGGAGCTCAATGAAAAGTTTAGAATCGTTTTGGAGAAGGACGAATGAAGGGAACTCCCATAATGGCGGGCACGATACTTATCAACACAATATTCTCGACCAAACTTCAGCAACCGCTGATCACGCCTGACATCGAACCCCTGCTTTACGACAAGATCTCAAAGATCCTGTTCGACGAATGCTATTCGCCCGCTTTGGCGATCGGCGGCGACGTTGAACATGTTCACATTCTCTACGTAAACGCTCGCGACCGTTCGCCGGACTTCATCATCAATCGAGTAAAGGAGCGCAGCTCGAAGTTCATTCGCAAATGGAGCCCGGATTTCGATTGGCAGGAAACGTACGCCGCCGTCACCGTCAGCCGCTCGCACGACGAGATTGAAAAGGACTACATCGCCCGCCAAAAGGAGATTCACAAAACTCTCGCCTACAAGGACGAGTTTCGCAAGCTTCTTGATGACAACGGAATTGAGTATGATGAAAAGGATCTGTGGGAATAAAAACTTTTGGATATGTCATCGTTTTACGAAGTAATGATCGAACGCAATTTCTCATCCGCGCACCAGTTGCGCGGGTACAAGGGGAAATGCGAGAACCTGCATGGGCACAATTACAAGATCGAGATCTACGCACGCGGCGAAGAGCTAAACAATATTGGGCTACTGATAGATTTCGGGGATCTAAAAACCGCCGCCGACGAGGTCGTCAAATATCTCGATCACCGCAACATCAACGAGCTGCCGCCTTTTGACGAAGAACTCAACCCATCAGCTGAAAATCTCGCCAGGTTTATTCTGGATTATATCGCGTCGCGTGTCGACGACGGTCGCGTGCAGGTCTATAAGATCCGCTGCTTCGAAACGCCGACGAGCATCGCCACGTACCAGATCGACTGACACAAGAAATTTCTTGAAATCCAGCCGATAGTGCCTTATAGTCGTGCAAACCCGTATTCTGTCTTTTCCAGAAGTATCCGGTCATTAAATGATATGAAAGAGTTGTTTTTGGTTGCGGTACTCTGCCTTTTATCTGCCGGAATTATATCGGCGCAAGCGGTGGATACTGGTAAATTGACCGGCGTAATTCGCGACGCCAACCAAGCCGTTGTCGCTGGAGCACGCGTTTTAATCCGAAATACGCGGAGCAAGATTGAACAAACTGCTTCGAGCGATGCAGACGGCTCATTTTCATTCGGAAATTTACCTCCCGGCAGTTATGAGGTCCGCGTGCTGGCGGACGGCTTTTCGCTAGAAACCCGTAATATTGAGGTTAGTTCGAGTGCAGCGGCCACAGCCGACTTCTCGCTCTCTGTTGGCGAAACGCGCGTGACCGTTACGGCGGAAGTCGGGCAGGCCGAAGAAAAAATAAACGTTCCGCAGGCCGTTAATATTATTGGCTCGAACGAAATTTTGGAGCGGGCAACATCCGTTCTGGCACAGGCCGGGAAAGAGGAAGCCGGGTTAAATGTCCAAAAAACCAGCCCGACAATCGGAGCCATTGTCGTCCGCGGCCTGACCGGGAAAAATGTTGTCAATTATGTCGATGGCGTGCGTTATACCAACGGTGCTCAACGCGGCGGCATCAACACTTTTTTGAATCTCAACGAACCGACAAATTTTCAGTCCATAGAGGTATTGCGCGGCCCGAATGGCGCCCAGTACGGCTCGGATTCGCTCGGCGGAACGGTAAACCTGCTGACAAGATCACCAAGGTTCGGCTTAACCGAAGCTGAATTTCACGGCGAGATTATACCAGTATTCAGTTCGGCCGACCGGGGCTTTGGCAGCTCGGCATACTTCAGCTATGGAACGCAAAAGCTCGGCGGTGCTGTAAACCTCGCCGGGCGGCGGATAAATCCCTTGCGGACGGCCGACGGTCTTGATTCTCATTCTGCTGTAACAAGATTTTTAGGCCTGCCTTCGAGTGTTCTTTACGACCGAAGTCCCGACACTGCATTCACGCAATACGGCGGCTCATTTCGCCTCAATTATTCTCCGCGTGACGACCAGCAGTTCGCCTTTTATTATCAGCGGGGCCAGCAGGACGGGGGCAAACGTTTTGACCAGCTCTTAGGCGGCGACGGCAATCTTGTCGCTGATCTTCGCAATCTGATGCTCGATTTCGGCTATCTGCGATACGTAAAGCAGAAGTTTGCCGGCTTTGACAGCGCCTCGTTCACCGCCTCGTACAACAGCCAACGCGAGGAGCGCGTCAATCAGGGTGGGCAGGGAAATCCGTTCGGCGACGTTACGCATCAATACGAACGCACCAGCGTCACAGGCTTTAGCTTTTTTCTGGATAAGCAATTGCCGTTTAACAATACCTTTCTCATCGGCGGTGATTTTTATCACGAAAAGGTTAATGCACCGGCATATTTCCAGAACCCTGTGACCCGCGTCGTGACAATTTCGCGACCCCGCGTGCCCGATGAATCTCGGTTCGATTCGGGCGGGCTGTTCATCCAGGATGCTTGGCAGGCGATTCCCGAAAGACTTCGGGTTACCGGTGCATTGCGCTATAGCGGCGCTCATTATAGGGTGCGGGAAGCGGACAGTCCGCTCGTCGGTGGCCGACCGCTGTGGAGCGACGACAGCCTGCGAACCGGTGCCTTTTCGGGACGCATCGGTGCCGTCGTTAGGCTCGTAGATAATTTGCGGGTCGCATTCAATTACGGACGCGGTTTCCGGTATCCGAATATCACTGATCTGGGAACGCTTGGTTTAACTGGCGACGGCTTCGAAGTTGATTATTTGTCCGCGATAAATTTTGGCGGCACAATCGGCTCGACAGCCGATGACAAGGCAATTTCGACTGGTTTGTCCGTTGCCAAACAGCGTTCGGAGGTGAGCAACAATTATGATGTCAGCCTGCGTTATCAACGACACCATTTTGATACCGAATTTACGGTTTTTCGCATGGACATAGATGACGCTGTCACCAAGCAGTCGTTGATCCTGCCGCAGGGTGTTCAGTCCATTGGCGGACAGCCGATCGTCAGCCAACTATCGAACGGCGTCGTTTTTGTAGCCTCGGCGAGCAACCCCGTGCTTGTCCGCTCCAACTTTACCTCGGCCAAGCTTTTCGGCGTAGAATACGAAGTGGAATCAAAACTGACAACCCAGCTCACCTTGAAGGGGAATTTCACCTACATTCGGGCGGAAGATAAGGACACGGGACTGCCGCCGAACATCGAAGGCGGAACACCGCCGCCAACCGGATTTCTGAGCCTTCGTTACGACAGATCGCGGTTTTGGGTAGAGGCTTACTCGACGCTTGCGGCAAAACAGGACCGGCTTTCGTCGCTTGATCTATCCGACAGGCGAACCGGAGCTCCGCGTTCGCGATCCCAAATTCAGAATTTTTTCCGTCGCGGTGCTTGCGTTCGCGGCCTTACAACACCCGGCTCTACAGGCATATGCGGCTCGGGAGGTGGGATTTTAACTGCTACCGGCGAAACGCAATTGCAGGTTCAGGACCGGCTGCTTCCAGGGTTAAGTTCAAGTCCCAACACCTCCGTTCCGCTTTTCACTTCGCTGCCGAGCTATGGTCTTGCCAATCTGCGCGGCGGAATTACGATAAACGAAAAGGCAAACATATTCTGGGCGTTCGAGAATATTTTCGACAGCTTTCACCGCAATCCGAGCTGGGGAATCGATGGGGCAGGGCGAAATTTCACTGCTCAATTTAGATATAAATTCTAAGTTCCACTCCTTCTTCGTTCATCATATTCCTTCTCGTTCTTTCCTGCTTCGTGACTCCGGTTTTTAACCGCGGAATAAGATGAGCGAGATAGGGCAAGAAGACTGTAGAAACGTCGAGGGTACCCAAAATATCAAAAAGGCAAAGGCGAAGTTAAATCGCCTTTGCCTTTTTCTACTTTTACTAATGGTCGGTGCGAGAGTTTTACTAATGGTCGGGGCGAGAGGATTTGAACCTCCGACCTCACCGTCCCGAACGGTGCGCTCTACCAGGCTGAGCCACGCCCCGTGAACTCAAGAACTTGAGTGTAGGCTACGACGCAAGTTAAGTCAAACTAAAAGTTCACCAAGTTAGTTTTCAACGCCATCCGCTTCCACCGCCTTCTTCCCGAATCGATGCTTCAAAAACTCAATTATCGGGGGCAAAAGCGATAGAAAAACGACCACGATCACCACCTTTTCAATATGATCTTCGAGCCTGATCCCAAGCGCCCGCTCGACAACACCGCCGAGAAAATATCCGGCCAGCACCATGCTCGAAATCCATAGGGCACCGCCGAGGATGCTAAACATCAAAAACTTATAGTAAGGCATCTCTGTCGCACCGACGACAAGCGGAGCAAACGTCCGCACAATCGGAACAAATCTCGCTAGTACAACCGTTTTTACGCCGTATTTATCAAAAAACTGTCGTGCTTTTTCAACCCGGCTCGGTTTGAATATCCGCGACGATTCGCGATTGAAAAGCGTCTTGCCCATCATCCGTCCGGTCCAATAACCCGTATTATCGCCGATGACCGACCCCAGAAAAAACGCGAGCATCACTAGCGAAACATTCAGCTTTCCGGCGGCCGCAAATAGCCCCGAAACAACAAGTAGGGAATCGCCGGGAAGAAAAAAACCGACAGCCAAACCAGTCTCGGCAAAAATGATAAAGAACAACCCAAAATAAACGTAAATACCGAGCAAATTGAGCAGGTAATCGATCAAGAATTTGGGATTGAGAAAATCCTTGACCTGAATTAAAAAATCGACAATTCCATCCATAATAAACAGCAAACTCCAACCTTACGCACTCTTCTCCGACCACCCATGAGAACCGATCAGCGGCACAAACGCGCACGGCCCGAAATCCTGACGCTCAAAACCGCTTTCAGTCCGAAAGATCCGCACCAGCGTTTGCGTCTTCTGATCTTCCCCGATCGGAATAACAAGCTTCCCGCCGATCTCAAGCTGATCGAGCAGCGGCTTCGGCACATCGGGGCCGCCGGCCGCAACAAGTATCGCGTTAAACGGCGCATAAACCTGCCAACCGTTGGTCCCGTCGGCGTTTCGCATGGAAACGTTGTTGAAGCCGAGACTGCGAAGCTTGGCCAACGCATCGCTTGCCAAACTCTGAATCCGCTCGACCGCATAAACCTTCCGTGAAAGGCTAGCCAGCACAGCCGATTGGTAACCGGAACCCGCACCTATCTCCAGAACGCGTTCCTTGCCCGTAAGCTCCAGCAATTCCGTCATCCGTGCCACGATAAAAGGCTGCGAAATGGTCTGCCCGGCAGCGATCGGCAAAGCGTTATCTTTATAAGCCTGCGATCTCAAAGCGTCCGGCACGAAGCGATGCCGCGGCACCGAGTTCATCGCGTCCAAAACCCTTTGATCCGCGATCTTATAATGATCCCGCAACCGTTCGACCATTCGCAATCTAGGGATTTGAAATTCGTCCATCTCTTTTCAGTTGATAGAGTTAATAGAGTTCAAAGGGTTTCTAGAGTTATAAAACTTACTAACTCAACCACTCTACAAACCTCACGAACTCTATAAACTCTCTTCCCAATTCTTCATTATTTCCAGTGCAGAATGGTTGGTCAGATCGCTCCGCATCGGTGTGACCGATACATAGCCTTCGTCGATCGCCTCAAAATCCGTTCCGCCCTCGGCGCGAAATCCGACACGTTCTTCGCCGATCCAATAATAGAGCTTCCCGCGCGGATCGATGTGTTCCGAAATGACCGGCCGCGCCGTTTTGAATCCCTGTTTCGTTATGCTAATGCCCTTCGGAATGCCCTTCGGCACGTTCACATTTAACAGTGTCCCTTCCGGAATGCCCTCAGTTAAAGCCTTTCGCGTAACCTCGGTCGCGACCTTGATCGACTCGGTAAAATTCTGATCCCGATTAGCGACCAGGCTGAACGCAAGCCCCGGTACGCCCAGAATTGTGGCCTCCAACGCTCCGGCGACAGTGCCTGAATACGTTGCATCGTCGCCGAGATTCGCTCCGTGATTGATGCCCGAAACGCAGATGTGCGGACGCTCTTCGGGCTGTAAAATGCGATTGAGCGCAAGCGTGACACAATCGGTCGGCGTGCCGTCCACCGTCCAATGACGTTCGTCGATCTGCCTTATCCGCAGCGGCCTGGACAACGTCAGGCTGTGCGCCGCTCCGCTCTGTTCGGCGACCGGCGCAACGACATAAACATCGCCAAGCCCCTGCATCGCTTCTTCAAGCGCGATAATCCCGTCGGCATGAATGCCGTCATCGTTTGTGATCAGGATTCTAAGTCTTTCCACAGTATCTATCTTTCGCCGTTTACAGGAGGCCTTAACCGCACGCCACCGCGGTCAATCTTCAAAAAGAAAAAGTGAAAAGGCTGGACGCGCAAGTTGCGTACATTTTTACCTTTTCACTTTCACTTTTACCTTTCCGATTCTATCGGTTGCCGAAACTCGGTCTCGGAGCACCTGCTCCCGCACCGGCGCCTGTCGGCCTCTGTTGGCGGAAGCGCCGTCGGTTACGCTTACGGGCATTCACTGATTTAAGCTTCGCTTTTTGTCCCGGCGGAATGAAGTGAGCATGCTTTTTCAGATCCTTAATGATCTCCTCCGAGATCACCTTACGCTTAAACCGTCGCAAAGCGCTTTCGATCGATTCGTTATTATTAACTGAAATATATGCCATTTATGTACTCACCTCCTTTCGGCTGGTGTAGCTCCCAATGGAGCAATCAGTAATTAAACACCGAATCCACCCGAAACGCAAGCGGTCGAGCTGAGCGGGCGGCGACAAAAGCTCCCCTCCTGTCTTAGGAGGGGTGGCAGCCGCTTCGGCTGACGGGGTGGTGGTTCATAGCTCCCCTCCTTACGAAGGAGGGGTGGACGCCGCTTTGTGCGGACGGGGTAGTTCTCTCACTCCCCTTCCAATATCCAATATCTTCTTCAACATCCTCTCGATCAGCTCAACCTGGGCGGGATTGATCTTCTTCTTCGCGGTCTCCACGTCAAACCACTCCGCCCGGTCCACTTCCGGAAACTCCTGCACCTTCCCGCTTTTCGGAGGCCATTCCATCTCAAACGTATTGCTCTCTATCGCCGACGCATCAATGTCCGCCTCGACCGCCCACGCATAGACCAGCTTCCCGCCCTTTTGTTTGATCACCGGAAGCTCAATAAAATCTCCCGCGATGGCAAATCCGGTCTCCTCCTCAAACTCGCGCCTCGCCGCCGCAAACGGTTCTTCCGCGTCGAACTCTCCCTTCGGAATAGACCACACGCCCAAGTCCTTCTTCACATAAAACGGCCCGCCCGGATGCACCAAAAATACCTCGACAACCCCGTTCGTCGTCTTGAATAACAACAGTCCCGCACTTCTCTTTATCATCAACCCAATCTACCACCGTCAGAACCGCGAGCGGTAGCGACCGGGTTCCTAAGCAGAATCATGCCAGGCCTGCGAAACTGCGGTCTTTGTTCAAAATTAACATTCGTACACATATCTGAATTCTGTTTGTGAAGCTAGCGCCGCGAAAAAACAGCGCAATAAAGCAGGCCCGGCACCATTCTTCACCACAACCCAATCTGCCTTGTGATGGTAAGGTAGGAAAGAAAAACTGCATGGGGTAGGCCGCAATATTCCTCAAGCTTCGGGCCGCCTCAGGATTTCAGCCAATGCTGTTAGCCGAGCTGAATCGGCAGGGTTCTTCGCCTTGCCCGCGTTTTTCGCGATCGAAGCGTAGCCTTTAAGCTTTTTCAGCTCGTTCCGGGAGCCTTCGGCTTTTATGATCGCCTCTCGCAAAGTTGCGATCTGCTCCGATGACAAGCCGCCGGAACGCTCGAGCTGATCGATGTAAGCCTTCGCTACTACCAACTTCCGCGGCCAGACGACTCTCTGCTGGTTTTGAACATTCAATATCCCGACCTGAACAGCTCTCGCCGCGTCGATCTCGTTTTGAGTGAGATTCTCGCTCGGGGTCAGCTCAAGGATGTCGAGGCCGCGGGCGATCTCGGCCGAGTATATGCGCCCGTTGTACCAGTAGGCCGACCATACACCGCCGTTGGCGAGCACCTTTGCATCGACCGGACCGCGATCGAAATAAGCGATCTCTGCCGGATGTTCCGGATCCGTGAAATCCATCACCGAAATCCCGCCCTGGTACCAGGCTTGTACCATAATGTCGCGACCTGGAACGGGAACAAGCGAGCCGTTATGGGCGACACAATTCTCCTGCTCCGTTTGTGCAGCTGGCATCTTGTAGTAGCCGGCGAACTGAAGCTTGTTATCAGTCAGACGAAAAACCGAGTCAGCGCCCCATACCATGGGATCGACGGAACGGCAGCGCGGTCCGCCGCCTCCGCCCCACTCATCCGTGAAGACAACTTTCTTCCCGTCGTTCGAAAATGAGGCCGAGTGCCAGTAGGAATAGTTCGGATCATTTACCGCGTCGAGGCGCTTCGGATTCACCGGATCTTTGATGTCCAGTATGAGTCCATTTCCTGAGCAGGCGCCTGCGGCCAAGCCGATCTCCGAATACACTGTGATGTCGTGGCATTGGTTGGTGTCGGAAACTTTGCCCGTGTCATGCGACACTGCAGACTTCAGAGCGTTGATCACGCCCGTGCGCGGATCTATAAAAACGCGCGGGCTTGATACCACCTTGGCGTCTTGCGGTGACGCGAGCGGCACTTTGATAACCTCGATACGAAACAGCGCGGTATTCGGGTCTTTGTCCGGAGCCCCGGACGAGCACCCAGCCAGTTCCGCATCCTGCCGAACGAACGATGTTCCCGAAACATAGATGTAGACGTTGTTCTTGTCATTCGGGTCAATGACGAGAGTATGCGTGTGCGAACCCCGACAAGTTTGTATCGCCGCAACTTGTTTCGGATTCGTGACATCGCTGATGTCAAAGATACGCACGCCGCGGAAGCGGTCTTTGTTCGCCGCAGGCAGG
>JAYSON010000337.1:0-8045 GCA_043722725.1 Chloracidobacterium sp. | reverse complement strand
GACGCCAGCGATCACGCGGCGTTTGTTCGCGTTTCACGCTCATGCAGGCGAGGGCGCCTGCGTTCCCGGGGAACACTCTCGCCAGTCGCGTTCGACCTTCTCGCCGCATCCAGAACCCGCTGCACCTTTAGCCCGTCTTCAAACGTCGCCGCGTATTCAATCTCTCTGTTCCCTTCCCGGATCGCCTCAACAATCCCAGGTGCAAACTCCATAAACCCGCGTGAAAATCCGGTATCAGCGACGCCGGGGATCGGCTCGCCAAATCCAACCTCAATCTCGATCCAGTCCGCGTCACCGGCTTTTGTGACGAAAACCTCGCCCCGATGATCGACCCGTATAGCTCCTTCGGTGCCGAAAATTTCCAGCCGGTTCACATATTCCGGTTGCTCGACCATTGAAACCGACACAAGCCCGGTCGCATCGTCCGTCAGTTCCGAGTCCGCGAACCGCAGCAGCATATTCGCTTCGTCGTCAGTCGTCACATCGCGAAAGCCGCCTTTGTCAAACGGCCGCCGCTTGACGTGCGATTGTAATTGGCAAAAAACGCTTGAGATTTCTGTTTCGAGAAACCAATTAAATGAATCGATAATATGTGAGTTGATTGCACCCAAAGATCCGCCGCCCTGCTCGATGTCCGACCACCAATTCCACGGCAAATTGGGATCGCCTCGATGTGGTGCCCGGAAATTGTATTTCGCGTGTCTGATCTTGCCGATCTCCCCATTGCGTATCATCGCATATGCCTTTTGCCGCCCCGGCTGAAACCGCAGCTCGTGGTCGATCAAAGCCAAAACACCGGTAGACTTCGCCGCCTTAACCATCGCCTCCGCCTCTGCAACATCCATCGCCATCGGCTTTTCGCAGAGGATATGCTTGTCATGCTCCAATGCGAGCAATGTCATTTCCTTGTGCATGTTCGGCGGTGTAGTAATGCAAACCAGATCGACATCATCGCGGGCGACTGTTTTACGCCAATCATCCGTAAAATGCCCGACATCGAATTCCTCCGCTGTCGATCTTGCGTTTGCCAAACTGCCACTCGCAACCGACACTATCTCCGCATTTTCACACGAAGCAAACGCAGGGATTTGCACTTTCCTGGCAAAACCCGTTCCGATAATTCCTATCCCAACTTTTTCTTTCATTGAGAAAATTAAGACACAAAACGCGCGCAAAAACAAAAAAGCGTGAGTGTTCAGCTCACGCCGGTGCATCAATGTTCCGAAAATGTTTTCTAATCCGCCCCTAATTCAAGAACGGGTGCGAGATTGCTGGCCGATTTCTGCCCGTGAGCAAGAAGATGTTCGTAAGCGCTCTTATCTGCATCGTCCACGCTGACTATTTCACCGCCGACAAGATACTTTTCCGTCGAAATATGTATGCCGACCTTCTCATACCTACATCCGCGGACCTGCATGCGGACTTTTGTGCCCGACAGGTCGAGCTCGACATTTAGAAGGCGGTCCTGTCCGACAAGATATTTTTCCTTGATTCTTATTGCGGAGACTACAAATCCGATTCCCGTTTCGCTGACATCCGTTGTTTCGCCAGATAAAAACAGGTCGTCACACGATGATCTGAGACCGTCTTTCTCTCGAGCAAAACATATCTTTACAGGAACACTGTATTTTTTTCGAACAGAGGCCCGGCGTTCGGCGATGGTGCTGCTAAATCTGGAAACCAGTTCTCGTAACATTTAGTGCTTGTTTAGGAAAGTGACTTCTGGAGGTCTGGCCGGATAGGGGGAACCTCAGCCTTTAAATAATAATACGCTCAATCGCCGTTCGTTTCCACTCATTTTTTTAGTGGCTTTCCGCCATTGTCTTTGGCGCTGAGTAACGGGGATTTTGATTCGTTCAACGTTACAAGGAATGAAAGCTTGCCGCTTTTCCCGTAATCGGCCGGAGTAGCGGTCGCGGAATATTTCGCCTTATCGTCGGTAAGCGTGACGGAGTATAGATAGCCGGTCGATTCCGACGTCTGAACATCCGATGGCAAAAAGCCACTGTCGATCAACATCGGTATCTCGCCGAATTTGCCCTGATTCTGGGTAGAATATGCTATTTGAGCTTTAGAAATACGGTCCAGCATCGCCTTCGCCTCGTCATGATGCGTCGCGATCCGCAGTGCATAGAAATAATTCTTCCCTTCCTGTTTAATCAGCTTTTCAGCCGTCTCGTCAACGGTGAGGATAACCCAAACGCGGTTTTCTTTACGCAGCCTTATTTCTTGAATCTCGGGTTTTTCAAGGTCTTCGCCGGGCAATTTTGCTGTCACCGTTGCGGAATCGCCTGAAACGATCTCCCCGTTTATCTCGATCTCCGCCGGAACATTCTTGGCCACAGCTTCGAAATCTATCTGAAATTCCTTAAGCTCCTTGTCCGAAAGCCCCTCGATCGCCGGCCGCAAATTCGTTAGAAAAATTGCCTCGCGAAACCGCTTTTCACGCAGGTTTTTGTAAAAAACGCGAACCGTATCCGCCGGAGAATTCGGCTCGATCTTTATGGTCGCACCTTCCGGCGCCGCAATCGTATTCGCGACGCTCGTTTCAGCCGTGGTTTTCGGCGCCGCGACTGAACAGCCTGTAAAGATGGTCGATAAAAATAGTGCGGAACAAGCAAGCAAGTCCGACTTCAGAAACCTGTGTCGCATGAAAAAACTCTCCGAAAATTCAATTGCCGATGCGCGTGATTATCTAGCTGAGAAGGCGTATCAGAAGTAAAAATGGACACGCTATCATCATTATAACGTGTCCACCCTAAAAAGTTAAGACAATTTTTTCCTTGTTCGAACCGCCTGCGTGAGGTCCAACAAACTTAAGTTTGTTGGACTGGCCGCGAAAACAGGCGGTTCTGACTCACCGCGGAATTTTACTCGAGCTACAGATCGCCTTCGCGAACTTCTGTAGCGGCGGCAGGTTCCGCAACTCCATTGCCCCGGCCGCTAAAAAACACTCCGCGGCCTACGAAATAAAGCACCACGGCCAATACAAGGAACGGCACTAAACCCAGAATGTCGGTCGTAAAGAACGGATTGCTTGACTCGGACCATTCTTCAAAACTCTTCACCGTACCGCTAAGAAATTCCGCCGAGAAAGCCACCAGAATTCCGGCCAGCGCTCCGCCAGCGATATAACCCGATGCCAGGAGAACACCGGGACTCTTGTCCGTTTCGGCGATCATATCTTCCTCGGACAGGTTTCGCGTCCGCAGTTTCTTGAACAGTTCTTTATCGACAGCCCAGCGAACGACGCCGCCGACGAAGATCGGAGCCGACACGGCAATCGGGAGATATAATCCTACGGCAAACGCCAGCGAGGGAATGCCCGCAAGCTCAAGCGTGACCGAGATCATAACGCCCAGCAGCACTAATCCCCATGGCAGTTCCTGGCTCAAAATGCCCTTGATGATATAGCTCATCAGGGTCGCTTTCGGCGCCGCGTATTTCGTAACGTCGCTGCCGTCCGGACGCTCCGTGACGGTTCCATTGACGCCGGGATCGACCAGATACTTGATCTCACCGGACGTATCGACGAGATATTTCCCGGGGGCAATGCCGCCGACCGATTTCGTATTGTGCCAGCCGCGATATGTATTCGGATCACTAGCGGCCTGCGTTCCCTTCAATTTTTCCGCAGGCCCAACCTCGGCCCCTGCCGGAATTTTGGCTCCTACCGGAAAGTTTTCCTGAATCTTGTAAATAACCTTGCCGGACGAATCGACGAGGTAGCTGCCCGTTGTTAGGTCTTTATTCAGTGGGTCTTTCTGACCTTCGGGAATTCGATTTTCGAAAAGGCGGTAATCCCCCGCGGCAGGCGGCGTCGCCGCACCCGTGTATGGAGGCAGGCTGCTTCCATCGATTCGTGCGTCGGTTCTGACCTTCGCAAACGTTGTCGGTGTGGCGAATACCGTTCCGTTATCGTTCAGCGTAATTAGAATCGGCCCCAGCACAAGTGCCGATGCAAATGCGCCTATCAGGATCGCAATCTGCTGGCTCTTGGGCGTCGCGCCGACCCAGAAACCCGTCTTCAGGTCCTGCGAAGTTGTTCCACCGTTTGAAGCGGCAATACACACGATGCCGCCGACCGACAATGCCGTTACAAAATACGGATCAGGCGCCGTCCAGCCGACGATCAAAAATACAAGACATGTCAGCAGCAAGGTTGCGACCGTCATGCCGGAGATCGGATTTGACGACGAACCGATCTCACCGGTCAGTCGCGACGAAACCGTTACAAAAAGGAAACCAAAAACGATGATCAGGATCGCGCCCAGGATATTCATCTTCAGCGCCGGGACGAATGTTATAACAACGACCAGTGCCAAAATTCCGCCGACGACCCATTTCATCGATAGATCGCGGTCGGTCCGGGGCAATGCCTCTTCATCCTTCACATTGCTGCCGCCGCGAAAGTCCGCGATGCCGCCCTTGATTCCGTGCCAGATAACCGGCAGCGAACGCGCCAGGCTAATAATACCGCCGGCCGCCACCGCTCCTGCGCCGATATAAAGAATGTAATCGCCCTGGATGCTGTTCTTCCCCTGAATCCCCATTTGCGAGATCGGGACCGTCGCCGGTGCGAGCGCGCCGAGCAGCCCCGAACCGAAATATTTGATCATCGGGATGAGAACCAGATATGAAAGCGCACCGCCGGCAAACATAATTCCCGCGATCCGCGGGCCGATTATGTAGCCGACGCCGAGCAATGCCGGGTTATTTTCAAGCGAGACCGACCCACCTTCAAAGGGCCTGCCGAACACTTTCGACGGAACTTCCTTCCATCCTTTGAACACCTGCATCAGGGAATTAAATGCAAAGCCCATCGCAAAACCGATACCGATGATCTTGCCGCCCTGCATCGCCGCCGAATCGCTGTGCGCGAGATCCGCCTGGATCGAAGATTCCCTGGATTCTCTCGACGCCCCGGCCATCAAAACCTGCGCGCAAGCCGTGCCTTCCGGATATTTTAGAATTCCGTGCTGGTCCTTAATAAGAGCGCGGCGCAGCGGGATCATCATCAAAATTCCCAACAGCCCGCCGAGAACCGCAACCATCGTCACCCGCCAAACCTCGAGATCGAAGCCAAGGATAAGGATCGCGGGCATCGTAACGCCGATTCCGAACGCGATCGATTCGCCCGCCGAGCCGGTCGTCTGAACGATGTTGTGTTCGAGAATGGTTGCATCGCGCATTCCAAATTTGGAAAGTATGCGAAAAAGCGTGATCGAGATGACAGCCACCGGAATCGAAGCCGAGACCGTTAAACCGACCTTCAAGACGAGGTACAGCGACGATGCGCCGAAAACGATGCCCAAAAGCGTTCCGACTATAAGCGGAAACACCGTCAGCTCGCGCAAATTTGTCACGCTCGCCGGAATGTACGGGCGGAAATTCTCAAGAAATGGGTTTTTCATTCAAAAAAGCCTCCTGGTTGTGCTTGTCATCTAATATAGCTCCCCTCCTGTCTGAGGAGGGGTACCCGAAGGGCGGGGTGGTGCCTGCGGGCAGTTAAAACCTTTGATGCAATTAGTTTGGGGAAAGTTCTGCATTGAAATTTACATTGCATTTACCGAAAAGGCAATGACTGGAGCGTAAGCATCCTGCTTGAACGGTCGCGATAGCGGGCGGATAGTCTTTGCCCAATCGCTTTTTCGCATTTCACGCTCATGCAAGCAAGGATGCTTGCTCTCCGGTCTTCACGATTCGCCATAAATCGTCTAAACTTCCAACAATATGAAAACAGCCTTCAGTCTTCCTTCGCGTCCTTTGCGTCTTTGCGTGATATTTCTTCTCCTCGCTGGATCGGCGTTTGCACAAATTCCCGCGCCGAAAGATACTGTCGGTTTTACACCCGGCGACGACCGCAAGTTGGCGAGTTGGGCAAGCATAGTCGATTACTTTAAGAAACTCGACGCATCGAGCGACCGCGTTATATTCGAAGAGATCGGCAAAACGACAATGGGTGCGCCGTTTGTTTTTGCGACTATCAGCAGCCCGGAGAACCTCAAAAATCTCGAAAAATACAAACAAATAAATGCCAAGCTCGCCGACCCTCGAACGATAGGAGCAGGAGCGCGGACACTCCTGTCCGCACGCGGCGATAGCCGCGAAACCGCCCAGCAGCTAATTACCCAGGGCAAAACAATCGTCCTCATCACCTGCGGCGTTCATTCAACTGAGGTCGGCTCGACGCTGTCATCTATGCTCATCGCACATAGGTTGGCGAGCAGCAGCGACCCCGAAATTCAAAATATTCTAAAAAACACAATAATTTTACTCGTCCCGAGCCTCAACCCCGACGGTGTCGATATCGTCAAAAACTGGTATGACAAAACGCTCGGCACACCCTACGAAGGCACCGAGCCGCCTGAGCTTTATCACAAATACGTCGGCCACGACAACAACCGCGACTGGTACGCTTTCACGCAGGTCGAAACGCAGCTCACGGTCGATAAAATCCACAACGTCTGGCACCCGCAGATCGTCCACGACATCCACCAGCAGGGCCAAAACGGCGCCCGCCTCTTTCTGCCGCCATACATGGCGCCGGTCGAGCCGAACGTGCCCAAACAGATCGTAGAAGGCTACACCGAGCTCGGCAATTTCATGGCCGCCGATCTCCGCAAACGCGGTCTCGAAGGCATCACGACCAACACCACCTACGATGCCTGGACCCCGGCCCGGGCCTATTCTCACTACCACGGCGGAGTGAGAATTCTGTCCGAAACCGCCTCGGCAAAGCTCGCTACTCCGATAAACATTAAATTCGAAAACCTCCGAGGCGATGTCGGCGGCTTCGACTCAAAAGTGGCGTCCGAAAAATTCGGCCCCGTCTGGAAAGGCGGCGAATGGAAACTCCGAAACATCACCGACTACATGACCACCGCCGCGTTTAGTTTGCTGAAGCACGCCGCAGACAACCGTGAACGATGGCTGTCGAGGTTTTATGAGAATGGGAAGGAAGCGGTGCGAATGAGAAAGAATGGAGAATTGTCAGCGTTTCTTCTGCCAATGCCAAAGCGAGATGCTCGTGGAAACCCTTCGGGTGAGTTTTTCAGGCTCAAGGAGTTGATCGCCATTCTCCGCCAAGCCGGTGTTGAAATTTCATACATTGCGAAATCGTTTGTTCATAACGGTTCAACTATCGAAAGCGGTTCGGCGGTTGTCTTACTTAATCAGCCATACGGCGAATTTGCGAAGGCGATTCTTGAACGACAGACATACCCGGATTTAAAGGATTCAAACGGTAACCCAATTCCACCCTATGACGTAACCGCTCATACATTACCGTTGTTGATGAACGTCCAAGCGATCCCGTTATCCGAGCCCTTGACGGCTGAAACAATGTCAGACTACCCCACATTCACAGGTGGCTGTGGTAGAGGGCCGGGCAGTCCCATCGACGCGATTTATCGTTCTTCGGTGCCTTCGATGGATGAAGGGTGGACTCGATGGGTTGCGGAAAAACAGCTTGAGGTAGACTGCAAGACAATTCTTAAATCTGTCACGGAAAGCGACATTCGTTCTGGCAAACTTCCTCAGAACTCGATCATCTTCCCCGACCAATCGCCCAACCAGATCCTCAACGGCTACGCAAAAGGCTCGATGCCGGATGAATACACGGGCGGTGTCGGCAAGGAAGGCGTCGAGAACCTGCGAAAATTTGTCGAAGCCGGCGGCACGCTCGTCTTTCTAAACCGCGCGTCAAACTTCGCCATCGAACAGTTCAACCTGCCGGTAAAAGACGTCACAAAAGGCCTCGCCCGCAAGGATTTCTTCATCCCCGGCTCGATCCTCCGCACCGAACTCGACCTCACCCACCCAATCGCCAAGGGAATGCCGCAGCAATCCATCGCGTGGTTCGAAAACTCACCCGCGTTTGAGATCGTCTCAGGTGTCGGTAGCCCGACCGTGAGGGAGGGCAACGTGGCCCTTATTGACGTGCGGGCTACTGACACGGCCGGCGTTCGAGTCATCGCCCGTTACCCTGACGACCCGTCGAAAATACTCCTCTCCGGCTGGGCGCTTGGTGCCGAAAAGATAGC
>JAYSON010000336.1:0-5003 GCA_043722725.1 Chloracidobacterium sp. | reverse complement strand
AAGCAGCCACTCGAAAGCCGGAGCCGTCAACAACAACAGAAATATTGGATAAGCGATCATCCGCAAGGTGTGAAGCGTATCAACGGTCAAGGCTCCCGGCACCAATGAAGCCGCCAAGCCGAACAACACAAACCGCCACCACGGATCGCTTCGATGACTGACGATTACGACAACAAAGCCGATTACCGCCAGGATAAACATTGCGGCGAAAAAACTTCCAAACGCGTCCGGTAAATGGTGGCGCGGGTTTATGTCGCCGATTGTGAGCAGCCTGACGGGATTAAGATCCTCTACATAACGGCCCGCGAATTGAAATATGATTTCGATGAACGAACTCTCCGGCTTGATATACGACAGCAGGTAAAATCTCGTCGTAATGTCCGGGTTTTGCTGGATAAATACGCCGAGCGGAATTAAGGACAATCCGTACAATACCCAAGTTTTGAAAATCGACAACAGCCGGTCTTTATTTACCGCAAAGCAAATAAGGCCCAAGGCGAGAAGCGGCCCCAGCAGCCTGCCGATCGTGTAGCTGTAAGTTAGAAGCGTCAACGTTAATGCGACCGCCGTAATGCCGGTCCACGTCCATTTATCCTTACGCTGCGCGCTGTAAACCGCCGATAGAAAAAGCACGACCGCCATCGGATAGAAAAAAGTTTCCAGCACCAGACGGCTGACTTCAAAAAGCCACGGCGTCAATAAAGCAGAAAACGCCACGAGAACGCCGATAAGCCGTTTGCCTGAAATCCGTGCGGCCAATGCACCCAGCAGCAAGCTGGCCGCAAACACTGACGCCGCGGCAAGCAGTCGCGCGATCAAAATGCCCGGTCCGAACAGTTTAAAGACCAAGGCGAGCAAATAGATCTGCGTCGGGTTCGAATACTGCGTAAAGCCGCCGGTATAAAGTTGGAAATATAATGGAAAACGCGGCCCGAACTCTCCCGCACCGGTCGTGGAAACCAGGTAAGCATTGTACGCAAGCCCCGACTCGTCAACATAAAACCCGGGCGGATTATTGCCAATGCCAAATGTATAAATGCCCAACAAGAGCGCGATACCCACAGACCACAGGCATGCCCGGATCAGATTCGAACGGTTCCACACAAATTTTGAGGCCGAAGATGACATTTGTCGGTTACAGATGCCTAAGAAATTAGATTGTGAGAGCGAAATTTTAGCGGAATCGAAAAATGCTCGAAAAGCTCTTCTATTGCCGCCTGATTATCGGCAGACAGCCTTCTGAGCATGTTGTATAATTTCTAATCCTCGGAATACGGACCACGAATGTACAACACTCGAACTAAATCGTATTCGATCGTGAACAGAATGCGGTATCGACCGAGAATCAATTGCCTGATTTCGATATCTAGATCGTCACTCTCTGGTGCAAGCGGACAACTTTCAGGCATCGAAGATGGACGCCTCTCTATCGAAAGGTCTATTTCGTTATACCACTTACGCGCTGCCTTGCCACCCCAAAATTGAACACCCCATTCAAATGAATCCGACAAGTCGCTCAATGCCTCAGGGTTGTATCGAAGGCCGAATTTCCTCATCCTCTAACCGCGCTCAATATCAAACTTCTTCCGAATTTGCCCAAATACTTCTTTGTGAGTAGGCCACTTGTTGGAATTATCAATGTCCGCGAGCCTTTGCCGAAGTATCGCAACTGTTTCAGAATATTCCTTCGCATCGATCAGTCTCTGGTAACTTTCAGCGTCCTGAACAACCACCGCCGCTTTGCCGTTCACTGTCAACACCACTGGCTCTTTCGTTTCCTGGATTTCCTTGACGATTTTCGACGCGTTTTGCTTGAAAACGCTAAGACTTTGAATATCACGTATAATGTTCATATCATCCACTTGCCAAATTGAGTGCTGAATTAAGCACCGAATTGAATACTAAGCGAGTTTAACAGTGAAGTCAGGATTTCAGTTCAAGCCCCGTAGATCTTCAGCTTAAACTCGTCATTAGAAGTCGTAATCTCGGCCTTTCGCCCTGAAAAATTCGATGCCTGCCTCAAGATCATCGGCAGGCCGCCTCGCGGGACGTTCGCTCCATATTCGCGACGGTTAAACACTGCCGCTATCTGCGGATTTGGCCGCTGCGTAATTCCGTACCGCATCGCGCGTGAGGCTGGCGGAACAAAGCCGTTCGTCCGGCGGGCATTGATGAATTCGATGGCATTATCGTAGATATTCATTCGCGTCGGGATCTCGCGAAAAGCAAGATCGCGATGGACGATAGCGTTCGCGATTGACTCGCGGATTGCATAAAGATGATACGCGCTTCGCGGCCGGACGTGCATGCTGTCCACCGGAGCGAGCTTTTTCGGTTTCTCTTTAAGAAGATCGACGTAACGCAGCACAAACCGCTCTATCGATTCGTACAGCGACAGCAAGTTGCCCTGCAATTCGAGCGTTTCGATAACCTGGGCATTGCCATTCTCACCCGAAAACCGCGAAACCCTAATACCCGAACGCGGGAACAGCTCGCCGATGCGCTCATTCTTCCCAAACAACGTGACCGCAGCGACTGTCGGAAAGAAATCATCGCCCGTCCCCACCGCAAGGAGCAGGTCCTTCTTTAAAAATTCAGCTGTTTGATAGAGATTTATGTTGTGATTGACTTCCTCGAATCCGTTTGCAAATGTCCAAAGCAGCCCGTCGTCAAAATCCTTTGCGTTGCCGTTAAACAGTGGGATATTCTCGTAACCCAGCGGCCTGATCTCATCGAGCCACATCGACAGTTGCTCGCGTGCAACTTCCCTTTTCTCGGCGCCGAAACGCATGTAAAAGCGTCCGTCGCTCGTGCGGTAGGGCCGGTTTCGAGGTTCGACATCGATGACGACGACGCGCTTGCCGCTGTCGAACGCGATCATATCAAGCATCGGCACGACCGGCGGAACGATCTCTTCACGGCAGATCCGCACCAGTTCGTCCCGCACCGATTCCGGGTCGGTCAGGCCTTCAATGCGAAGCTGATCGCTGACGCCAAAGATAATCGTACCGCCGCTGGTATTGGCTAATGCGACGATTCCCTGCGTGATCTTTTCAGGATTTGAGAGTTTTACCTTGAGTTCGAGATATGTGTCCTCGCCGCCTTTGATCAGACGCAGCAATTCTGATCGTGTGGTGATCTGTGTCGGCTGATTGAGGATGTATTCCTGATGGGAACGATCGCCCGCAGGATCAAAACGTTGGGTGTGTCGGAACTTTCTGCGCGGCATAAGTTTCGGCGTGAAAATTTTTGTCAAGACGGATCACACCTGCCATCCGCCCGAGTGTTCTCCAGGGAAAAACACTTCTGGATTTAGTCTTTCGGCCACCTTTATTGAAACACTCAAACGCGCAAAAGTAAATTCCAAACCATCGCGGCCACCTGTACAGTTTAAATTAAGTCGTTGTTCCTACTACCTTTCGATCTTTTTTCGCGGGTTTTGCCGCGGAATAATGGGTACAAAATCCGAAAAACACGGAACGCGAAAATCCATTGAGCTCCTCACCGCTTCATAATTTTTTGTTGATAAGCTTTCCGGCTTTTGCGAGACGGACTTGATATTTCTGACCGTCAGATATTAGAATTAGCAGTTCGCGGAGAGGTGCGAGAGTGGTTGAATCGGGCAGTCTCGAAAATTGTTGAGCCTTTACGGGTTCCGTGGGTTCGAATCCCACCCTCTCCGCCATTTGGATTTGCAATGGAAATCCAGGATACAAAATTCATAATCACAACTCTTTGCTGTTTGAAAGATTATAGATAATTCGCGCATCGGCCTAATAAATTGCTAAAAAACATCGGAGGATTCGTTTATGCCCTTAACTAAGAGGTTGTCGGCGGAGTTTATCGGTACGTTATGGCTCGTGTTGGGCGGATGCGGCAGTGCCGTTCTGGCCGCTTCGTTTCCGGCTCTTGGCATCGGGTTTGCGGGTGTTTCACTTGCGTTTGGTTTAACCGTTTTGACGATGGCATATGCCGTAGGGCACATATCCGGCGCGCATTTTAACCCCGCGGTAACGTTCGGCCTTTGGGCCGGAAAACGTTTTCCGACTAATGAGGTAGTGCCGTATATCATCGCGCAGGTTCTTGGCGGAATTGCCGGTGCGGGCATTCTATACCTGATTGCCAGCGGAAAACCCGTGTTCGTTTTGGGCGGGTTTGCGTCGAATGGATTTGGGGACCATTCGCCTGGCGGTTACAATATTCTTGCGGCGTTCGTGGCAGAGGTCGTAATGACGTTCTTTTTCCTGATCGTAATCCTCGGATCGACGCACGGAAAAGCCCCAAAAGGCTTTGCCCCTGTCGCTATCGGATTATGCCTTACGCTGATCCATCTGATCACGATCCCGGTTACAAACACCTCGGTCAATCCGGCACGAAGCACGGGCCCGGCGGTTTTCGTTCGCGGCTGGGCGGTCGATCAGCTTTGGTTATTCTGGGTGGCCCCAATTTTGGGTGCTATGCTTGCCGGAATTTTATACACCTGGCTGGTCGGTGACGACGCGCCGGATATCGTAGGTGAAGACGCGAAACCGGCATTCGTAAAAGAAGAAGTTATGGTCGTAGAAGAGAAGGTTGAAGTAACACCAAGCGATGATCCTTTACAACTTTAATTTTTAGGAAAGGTGGAAGAGCGGTTGAATTGGCAGCATTGGAAATGCGGTGAGCCTTAAAAAGGTCATTGGATTCGCATGTTAACCGTTAGGCCTTTGAGGAGTCTTTATGGGTAAAAAATTACCGGATTTTAGCCAGTTGTCTGTCGTTTATCCGAGCGGACCGGATCCGAAAAGGGTGAAATTGGAAATTGGCGGGCAGGTTAACCAAGATCATTATGAGAACACCTGTATAATTCGGCTCAGTCGCTCGTTAAACTACACGAATCACCCAATTCCGTCCGATTCATCCTTTTTTAAAACACGGCGGGGTGCTGATAATAAATGGTATGGTTTAGGTGTTCAGCAGTTCTGGGAATATTTGGAAAAGAATTACGGCAACCCGACGATTTT
>JAYSON010000335.1:0-2632 GCA_043722725.1 Chloracidobacterium sp. | reverse complement strand
ATGCCTCGGAAGCTGCGGAACGGCACCGATGATGCAGATAGGTTTTGATTATCACGAAGATTTGACGACGGATAAGGTCGATAAGTTACTGGATTCGTTGGAGTGAAGCAATGGAATTCGATGAAACAAGGTTGATGGAGCAACTTAGAGAATGTTCTATAAGGTTGTCTTGCAAAAATCTGAGGAAGGCTACAGTGTTTCGTGCCCGGTTTTGCCAGGCTGCTGGTCACAGGGTGAAACCGAAGATGAAGCTCGCCATAACATAAAGTATGCTATCGAGGAGTACTTGAGCGTTCGTAAAATCTCTTAAATGGTAAAGAGCATAGCATCTTGCAGTTTTTTGGCCCTATGTCTCTTCGTGAATGGTTGTGGCTACGGTTCGGTACGAGTACCGACCGGTGCAATGCAACCAACTATTCCGATAGACTCTTATCTCATCTGGAACAAGGCAGCCTACGATGGTGGAAACTCAGTGAAACGCTTCGACTTAGTGCTTCACACTTTGCCATTTGATGAAGTCAGAAAGAAACGTGGTTTATCCGAAAAGGATCGTTATATTTTCCGGGTGATTGGGCTGGGCGGAGAAAAGGTCGAAATTAAGAAAGGCGTTGTTTATATAAACGACACACAATTGGATCAGCCGTTCGGATTCAATCCATCTGATGAAAACTTTGGGCCCATTCAAATTCCGAGTAATGAGTTCTTTCTGCTTGGCGACAACAGACCGGAAAGTGAGGACAGTCGCTTTTGGAAGCCCTCAACAATAGGACGAGACAGAATAATCGGCAAGGTCGTAAAGATCTTTTGAATCAAAAATATGAGCAACGGCGAAATAATTAAAGGCCTCTACGACAACTTTGCAACCGGCAATATTCCCGGAGTTTTGGGGGCGATGGATGAGAATATCGAGTGGACAGAAGCGGAGGGTTTTATCTACGGCGGCACCTACATCGGACCGAACGCTGTTCTCGAAAACGTCTTTATGAAGTTCGGGACCGAATGGGAAGGATTTGCGGCGGTTCCCGATCAAATAGTTGACGGAGGTGACATTGTTGTCGGTTTAGGAACATATTCCGGCAAATATCTCAAAACCGGTAAGAGCGTGACTGTTCCGTTTGCTCATGCGTGGACGCTGCGGAATGGGAAGATAGTTAAGTTTGTCCAGTACACCGATACGTTGGTTGTTGCGCGGGACTTAGGACTATAGGCTATTAGGCAGGCAAGGGTGCCTGCGTTCCGACGAATATGGAAATTAAAGCAATCGGCTGTGAGCCGCTTCAGCTAAAGCGAATGCACATCAAGGATGGGCACACGCTAAAGGTTTACCGCGAAACCGGCGGATATGAGTCGCTGAAAAAAGCGATGAATATGGCACCGGCGGATATTATCGAAGAGGTGAAAAAATCCTCGCTGCGGGGCCGCGGCGGTGCGGGATTTCCGACCGGGATGAAATGGTCATTCGTGCCGAAGGATTCGCCTAAAAATAAATACATCGTTTGCAACGCCGACGAATCCGAGCCGGGCAGCTTTAAAGACCGCTATTTGATGGAACGCGATCCGCATGCGTTGATCGAGGGAATGCTGATCGCGGCCTTCGCTCTCGGTTCATCGACCGGGTATATCTACACGCGGGGCGAATATAAATATCTAATCGACATTATGGATGTCGCACTCGACGAATGCCGCGAAGCGGGTTTGATCGGCAAAAACATTCTCGGCTCTGATTTTTCGCATGAGATTTATACACACACCGGCGCCGGCGCTTACATCTGCGGTGAAGAAACTGCTTTATTGAGTTCTTTAGAGGGCTTTCGCGGGCATCCCCGGATGAAGCCGCCGTTTCCAGCCGTCGAAGGGCTATATGCGTCGCCGACGGTGGTAAATAATGTCGAAACTTTCACATCCGTTCCGCAGATCATCGACATGGGCGGCATAGCCTGGCGCGATCTCGGCACGGAAAAATCTGGCGGGACAAAGCTTTGGTCGGTGAGCGGACATGTCAAACGGCCGGGCGTTTACGAGCTTCCGATGGGCTATGCCGACATGGAAAAGTTCATCTTCGAGGACTGCGGCGGTATGCTGCGCGACGACAAAAAGCTGAAGGCGGTAATTCCTGGAGGCTCCAGCGTTTACATCATGAACGCCGGCCAGATACTCGGCAAAAACGTCACGATGGATTACGAAGGGCTTGTTGCAGGCGGATCGATGCTGGGTACCGGCGGAATGATGGTGATGGATGAGACGGTCGATATCATGGAAACCACCAAGAATCTGACCGAGTTTTACAAACACGAATCCTGCGGCTGGTGCACGCCGTGCCGCGAAGGAACGGACTGGCTTGTCAAAATTTTCGACCGCATTTCAGCTGGCGGAGGCCGTCCGGAAGACGCCCAGCTTATTCTGGATATCTGCGACAACATCGAAGGAAAAAGCTTCTGTCCGCTTGGCGACGCCGCGGCTTGGCCGATTCAAAGCGCGGTCAAACAGTTTCCTGAGGACTTTAAGAAGTGGCTGGTCAATAAAACGAACGGAAATGCGGTCGAAGCAAACGTTTAGGAAGTTGGAAACGAACATCGAGGTTCCAAAAAGGGAGGGTTCAAAATGATTGCCTTGAGTGGTCTCAATCTGGAAG
>JAYSON010000334.1:0-9203 GCA_043722725.1 Chloracidobacterium sp. | reverse complement strand
GCATTTTACGTCTAGTAAATGTTGGAAATAAAGATGTAAGGCTGAACCTCGTGCCTGTAGACTTTGTTGTTGAGGCGATCGCCGAGCTTGCGTTTGACGAAAAAGCGTTGGGCAAGACGATTGCATTGGCGGATGCTGAGCCGCTTACCACTGAAGAGCTTTTTGACGTTATTGCCGAAAAATTGACGGGGAAACGCTCTGTAATAGGACCGCCGCCCATTTTGGTAGAGAGATTTCTAATGTTACCGATCTCGCCGCCCGTAACCGGCCTGCCGCATTCCGGCGTTCCCTACTTTTTCCTGTCGCAGACCTATGACACGAGCATTGCCGATCAATTGTTGAAAGAGCATCGGATCACCTGCCCTAACTTTCGCGATTATGCCGCTAATTTATTGAAATTTCTCAAGAAGCATCCGCATTTGTGATTGCATCATCATACTTTTCGATCACGATTGAGGGTTAATTATGCTTCGCATGCGTCTTAATGATTTCAGCTTGGTTTTTGCGGCACTGTTTTCGTTTACGATTTTTGTAAACGCACAGAGCGGCCGCGTGCAGCCGACGCCTACCCCAACACCCGACAAAGATGGCGATACCGTACGGATCGTGACTGAGGAGGTCAAACTCAACGTGATCGCATTCGACGAGGATGGCAAGTTTGTTCCCGATGTGAGCGAAAAAGACCTGGTCATCACGGAAAACAACATTCTTCATCAGGCAAGCAGCGTCAGGCGACTTCCGGCAAATGTTCTGATCGTAATGGATACGGGCGGCGAACTGCGATGGGTAAAAAGTCTTGACCAAACGCGAAAGGTAGCAAGAGGCGTTGTCAATGCGTTGAAACCCGGAGATTCGATCGCACTCCTCCAATATAGCGACAGGCCTGAGATCGTTGCTGAATGGACGACGGAAAAGGCAGACGTGCTGTCGGCGATTAGGAAAACGAAATTCGGAAAGCGTTCGGCTTTCGTCAAAGCTCTGGAAATGGCTACTGATTTCCTGAACAAGAATCCGCTGGAAAACAAGCACCTCGTTCTTATCTCTGACGGCACCGACAGCTCTGCCGATCAATCCGCAAAGGCCCGGGCGATGCGAAATGTACTAGCGTTCGACATTAGCGTACATGTCATAAGCTACACGCGGATGGAGGCCAACGACGTTTCGCCGCGGACCAAAATGATCTCCAAAACGCCGCCTCCAAAAGCTATGCCTGACGAGGTCGTTGCCGGCTTGCCAAACGGTGTCCGCCAAACTGCACAGGCGCCAAAAATCGGCCCAACGATCAATATGGACCGCCAACTTCTAAAAACCTTAAAGGCACGTAAGGCCGATCTGGAGTTGAGCGAAGAACAGCTCAGTGACCTTGCCGAAAACACCAATGGCGAAATGGTCATCCCGGTAACGCTTCAGGAAATGGTCGAAAAGTCTGCCCTCGTCGCCAAAATGATCGACTCGTCTTATGTCGTTACTTATACACCGAAGATCGCTTTGAAAGAGAACTTTGGGGAACGGGATATTATCGTCACCTCAAAACGCATCGGATTAGTGGTCGAAGCCCGGCGCAAACTGGTCGTGAATAACGACCGTCCGTAACATTTCCTTCAGCCACGTCGAGACCGTTTTACAAATCATAAATTCGAGAATACTATCGACCTACGCGAATAGAAGCATTTCACGTGTGAAATAGTGTGAGTAGCCAATGAGCTTGCTGTATTACGCAGACATCTGAACACATTGGGCGCCAACTAGCTCGCTTGGTGTGTAGTATAAGCAACTTCCGGCTCAAAACAACGGCGAATAGAGGTGTAAAATGGAAAAGCAGTGGGAAGAATTTACGCAAAAATCTACCGGAAAGGCTGACGTCATTCGGGTTTCGCTCAACGCCCGGGGAAACTTTGCATTGAATCAAAAGACCGTTGACCTGCTCGGCAGCCCTGAGGCGATCGTGTTGATGTATGATAAGGCAAATCAGCTAGTCGGCCTTAAAGCGAGCTCGCCGGACGTAAGCCACGCCTACGAATTAAAGCGGCAGGGCACATCGCAAAGCTATTTTCTAAGGGCAAAATCGTTCTGCAACTTTTACGGGATCGACATCGGCGACACGGTTGTTTTCAACGATGTGCAGATGGAAGACGGCGTTATCGTCCTGCAACTCACGAATGTGACCGAAGCTGCTCGCCGCGTGAGGCCGGTAAGATTTCCGGACGAGGAATATGAATCCACCGCTCCTGTTCAAACTTCAAAATTCAGCACTCTTTTACGCATGAAAATGCCAGGCGGCGAATAGGCGTTCGGGCAGCTTACCTTCGATTTTTGACCTCATAAGTGCTTTATACTTGAGCGCCCTTTTTTGCGATCATTTTCAAACCTTACTATGCCTTCCAGCGTAAATCTCATCACGCGGCAGAAAACTTTGTAACCCTCCGGCACCCTGGAGCGTCTTCACGTTCAGCAGCCAATTATAGACACAAACGGGCTAATGAGCATTTATCCGACAGCTTTGCAAAATGAAAACCTAATTCACCATGCGATGGAGGAGGCTCTGGAAGCGGGTGTGCCCCGGCGGTTTTTTCAGTTTGCGGTGTTTGTGTCATTTGTGGTACGCGCCACAATTTGTGAAATCGACAAAGTCGTTGGCGATCAGAACACAATTGGTCCCTGACCAATTGTGTAAAGCGCAAATTTAACCACAGATGGACACAGATAAACACGGATAAGAATTTCATGTTGGATCATTCGTTATCTATGTTCATCAGTGTTCATCTGTGGACCACGTTTCTAAATATTTCCGGAAATTAACTCGCGTAAGATAGCCCAAATTACATAGACGCTCACCAGGATTGAAGCTATAAGCAGAAGTATCAGAAAGCCGATAATTCCGAATACGAAAATATAATCGCTGGTCGTGCCTTTGCCTTTTCCGGTTCCACGGGTGCGGATGAGGTCCAGATTCTGCTTGTTCGATTTCCAGAAAAAATCGAACGCATCGCCGATGAAGGGGACCGTGCCGACAACATAATCCAAACCGATGTTGAAGGCCATTCTAAGGAGCGTTATCTTTGGCACGCCATACCGGACGCCGGCTAAAAGAATATAAAACGAAGCAAAAGATGTCAGCGTGTCGCCGACATTAGGAACAAGCCCGATAACCGCGTCCAGACCAAAGCGCCAGCCGGTGCCCGGAATACGAAAAAATCCGTCGAGGTAATGACTGAGATTCTCCAGGCCTTCTTCTATCTCGACCTGTCGACGTTCTAGATCCTTCATAAGATTATTTACCGCCGAGACGCAGAGTTTAATTCTTTGCTTTCTTCGGGTCTCTGCGTCTCGGCGGCGAACTGCTCTCCACGATTCTGACACTGATGATCTTGTCGCCCCGCACGATATTGTCTACGACTTTCATATCCTTTTCGTTCACTCGGCCGAAGACCGTGTAGCCGCCGTCGAGGTGCGGTTGAGGTGAATGTGTGACGAACCATTGCGAGCCGCCCGTGTCTTTGCCCGACAGAGCCATGCCGACAGCACCGCGATCGAACGGTATCATATTGACCTCGCACCGAATCGACCACCCAGGGCCGCCATTGCCGTCGCCGCGCGGGTCGCCGTCCTGCATTACAAAATTCGGCACGACTCGGTGGACCTCGATGCCGTTGAAATAATTCGAACGGGCAAGCTTTACGAAATTATCTACGGTCAGCGGTGCGTCCTCAGGAAGCAGGTCGATCGTGAATGTGCCTTTACCGGTTGTGAAAACCGCCTTCACCTTACCGTTCTTTCGCAAAGCTCTCCGCCGGTAATCAGCGTCGGTGTTCAAGACCTGACCGAGCTTTGTGCCGGCCGCCGGAACGTACGGCAGAACCTGATCTTTGTGTTTAGCTCGCGCATCTGCAAGTGACGTCGAAATGCCCGGAAAGTCTTTTTGCAGATCCTTGTCAGCGAGCAATTCGAAAGCCTTTTTGCGCACCAGATAATCCGGTGCATCGAGAGCAGTAAGCAGCGAACCGACTGCTTCTTTTTTGTCCAGTTTGTAAAGAGCGTCCAGGATGCTAAGTTGAGCGTCGTTGTAAGCTTTGTCTTTTAGTAAAGCGTCAATGAACGCTTTTTTCAGCGCCTCGACATTTTCTTTCGATTCGGGCAGATTGGCTAGAAGTTCGGCGGCCGTAGCTCGCACAAAAACATTATTATTTCCCAAATATCGAAGCAAAACGGCATTAAGATCTTTAGGTTTAAATTCCGCGTAGGCTCGCAACACATCGGGAATTGCTTTATAAACCGAATCAAGATCGGCTCCTCGATAAATGTCCGTCGGATCTAACAGAAATCTGGATAACGACCGCTCGGCGTCTGTCCTTAGATAGAAATTCGGACTAGCTATATCTATATTAGCGATCTCCCCTTCACCTTGCTGCAAACTTGAAGCAAGACGCCAATCCGCATACGTTTTCCCGGTCTTAGTTGATGTGACTGTTGCATTCACCCCGGTCGAAGCGAGAAACTCTTTTGGTGAAACGCGAGCGAAAGCAATCTCGGTTTCAGGAGAGCGAAATTTATCCACCTTTCGCAAATCCTTAAGAAATTTCATCGTTCGTGCGTCATTTGTGTTTGGGACAAGCCTTCCAAGAACGGTCGCGATCTCAAGTAATTCACTGGTTTCGCTCGGATGGGAGGCCTTCGATCTTTTCATTGCGGCCAGAAGCATTTCGCCGCGATCCAGAAGCTTATCAATTGCCATCGCGTCCTTTAACGATGCAAGTGAGCGGATTGCACTTACGCGTACACGCGAATCGTCGTCTTCCGTCGCGGCAACCAGAAGTATATCGAACGACATTTTGTCTTCGGCGGCACCTAGTGCCCGAGCGGCGTTTGCGCGAGCGACAGGGTCGTCATCGCTCATCAGAATCCCTCGGAGTGCTAGATTTGCTGTCTTGGCACGCAAGCGGGATATGGTATTTGCGGCATCCGCGCGTATTCGTGCGTCCAGATTGGTCAGGAACTTTATGACGACGAGATCGGCGTCTTCGGGCCGGGCACGCAAGGCGGCGGTCAAACCGAGAAGCACGACCTCGCGATCCTGTTTTTTGCCTTTGGCGTCTTCGGCTTCGAGGGTGTCGAGGATCGCTTCGCCAAGCTCTTTCGATTTTGCATCTTTTGCATTTGCTGCAGCGATCTTTCCGGCCGCTTCGACGGCACGCGCACGGATCGGGCCGGGCGTTTTTGGGTCTTTGAGCGCTTTTTCGATCGCATCAGCGGCATTGACCGATTCGGTCTCGCCGAGGGCGAAGGCGGCCATCTCGCGCAACTTTACGGAAGCGAATTCCAGCATTGATGCGAGACGGGGAATCGCCTTCTCGTCGCCAATGCGGCCGGCCGCCAAGACCGCACGAAGCTGAACACGCTCGTCCGCATGGCTCATCAGATCATCCAGCGTCTTGTCATAACGGCGGGCGTCCTCAGCTTTCAAGATCTGAATATGAACAGTAGCCGGTATCTGCGCGTAAGCAGAATAGACAAGGCTCAACACGACAAATTGTGCGAGTAATGACTTTTTCATTCTTATATCGCCGCAGCATGGTGCGGGCTGCAAATTAATTTTGCCTGCGGATCGACCACCGCTCACGCAGGCGGTTCTGACACGTCGATTATCTCGAAACTCGTCGTTATCTCCGCAGTTGGGCGAACGGTCGCGGCGACGGAGCAGTATTTTGTGTCGGACAGTTCAACTGCGTCGGCAACGGCTTTTTCCGAAACGCTACGTCCATGCACGATATGGTGAACGTGAAACTTCAGGAATTTACGCGGATGGTCTTCGGCACGCTCGCCGGTAATCTCGACCCGGTAATCGGTCACATCCTGCCGCTTTTTTAGTAAGATCGATATGACATCAGCGGCCGTGCAGCCGGCGACCGAAACGAGCAGCATTTCCATTGGCGTCGATGCCGCTTTTCTATCTCCATTTGTATCAATAACTTGTGCATGGCCGCTCGGCGGTATGCCGATAAAGAACTCATCGCCCGCGTATTGAACCATAGCTGTGTAAGTGTTAGCTGACATAGAAAAATTGCCTCGGATTCGATTGAGATTTAGACACGTATTTTAGCACAAACCTTGCGGCCGAAAGGTCTGAACAACTTTTGGTACGAAAAATGCTTCATATTCGGTTGGCAGATGTGTGCCTATTGTTTTGAACCCCTGGAGATCAAATTATGAACCGGATTACATCAATTTTTTCGGCTTTTGCGGTTATGGGAATTGTATTTTTGGGCTTTGTGGGACAGGCGGATGCACAGCGGCGGAATGAGCGCGAAACGCGTGATATCGTTCGCAGCCTAAACTCAAAGATCGACGATTTTAAGTACAACCTGGATTACCAGTTAAAAAGCGAGTCGATGGACCCGCAGTCGGTGGCGGACGTTTCCGCTGATCTTCGCGAGCTTAATGACAAGATTGAAGCTTTTGAAACAAATCTGAATGAAAAACGAGAAAATCGCGATGATGTTTCAGACATTGTCGGCGCGGCCAATACCATTGACGAATTTCTCCAAACAAATCAGCAAAGTAGAAAGCTGCAGAGCGATTGGACTGCCATTCGCGGCCTGGTTAGTCGTCTTGCCAACAGTTATGGTATCTCCTCTGATAGAAATAGCGTCGGCTCCAATGATCCGACGACCGGCCGCGATCGGGATAATTACCCGACGACTAGACGACCGAATACGAACCGCGACCGGGATAATTATCCAGCGACGACGCGAACGACTTCAAATAACTTCAGCAGCGGCTTGACCGGCACATACCAGCTCGACACGGCACGCAGTGAGAATATTGCGGATATCCTGTCGAATATCAATGTTTCGGGTGGCAATAGGCAGGACCTTGAATCGAAGCTTGAGGCCCCTGAGCAGATTGCGCTTCAAGTTCGCGGCAATCAGGTGTCACTTGCGTCAACCAAGGCGGCGCCGATCACAATCACCTCAGACGGACGTGAAAAGACCGAAAACAGCGGCGGCAAAACCGTGCGTGTGCGTGCGACGCTTCGCGGACAGGAACTGACCGTATCGAGCCTCGGCGGCGAAACAGATTACACAATCATGTTTGTGACAGCCGACAACGGTAAAACGCTCAAGGTAACGCGGCGGATCACGACAGATTATCTGCGTGAAACAATTTTTGCGGAAAGCATTTACAACAAGACGGACGCGTTGGCCCAGTTGGGTGTCGACAACGATTCTGTGGGCAATGCGCCCGATAACAGCACATATTCCAGTAACGATCCGAACGACGCTAACGCTCCCTACGGCGGAAGCCCGACGGTTGTCACGCCGAGAATTGGCGAATTCATCGTGCCGAATGGAACGGTGATTTCCGGAATTCTGGAAAATGAAATAGATACAAAGGCCTCGCAGAATAATGACCGATTTCGTTTGACCGTACAGTCGCCGGATGAGTTTCGCGGTGCGATAATCGAAGGATATATCTCGGGCGTCGGACGTTCAGGCCAGGTTTCGGGCCGCTCGAACATCACCTTCAATTTCCAGCGGATTACGCTGCGGGACGGCAAGGCATACGATTTTGCCGGTTCGGTCCAAGGGATAAAGGATACTTTTGGCAAGGACGTCAAAGTCGATACCGAAGGCACAGCCAAAGGCGACAGCCAGACAAAGGAAACGGTTAAACGCGGCGGGGTCGGCGCGGGGATTGGCGCCTTGATCGGTGCGATTGCGGGCGGCGGAAAAGGCGCCGTGATCGGAGCGATCATCGGCGGCGGTGCCGGTGCCGGTTCGGCTGCCATTCAGGGCCGCGACGACATCCGATTGCAGAAAGGCTCGACGATAACGGTTAATTCGTCGTCGCCGATTCGAAACAATCAGTCGGTAAACATTAATTAACCGGCCGAAAGCTTGCAGTATTCATAACCAAGGGCGAATTGCGATATATTGCGGTTCGTCCTTTTTGTTTTTCTCTGCGGCGGCCTGTGGTTTAATACTCTAATGGCCACGCTACCGGAAGAGATCGAACAATATCGCGACCGCAAATGGCGTCGCGAAGAATCACTCCGCGTTGAGACGGCGGTCGATGTCGAAACAATGGTCGAAAATCTCGGATTCTGTCTCGGCCTGACCGATGTACGAAAAGAGCTGCCGTCCGTCTATATCGCGGTCTGCGGCCGTCGCGACGCTCATATGCCGCGAAATGTGCAGAAGGACTACGAGGCAAGCCGGGCTTGGGTTTTGAAAGATGAGGTGATCGCACGAGGCAAGGTTTATTATGGAAAATTGGTGAAAGGAAACTCGATGTTTCTTGCACCGCGGATGGTCCCGGTTTTCAACTCGATCTGGGGCGTCTCGAAAAAGGCCGAAAAAGAAGAGCTGTCGGAAAATGCCCGCAAAGTGCTGAAGGTGCTCCGTAAAGAGTGGGAAATGGTGACCAGCGACCTGCGCGAAGCTTGCGGATTCGCCGTCAAAGCCGACCTGACAAAAGCCATCGACGAGCTTCAGAAAAAGATGAAGGTCGTGCCGCAGGAAGTGCTCTACGTCCCAAAGTTTACCTACATCTGGACGCTTGCCGAGGCTAGATTTCCCGAAGAATTATCAATAAAAATGCCGCGTGACGAGGCCGTTCGCGAACACGCTAGGTGTTATCTAAAGATGTGCGGGATGACCCTACTTGGCGATATGTCGCGGAAATTCGGGTTTTATCGCTGGGAGTCGGGCCGGGCTAATCATCAATTGGTTGATGAGGGCTTTGCTGAAAGGCTAGCAACTGGCGTTTACGAACTCACAAGCCCCTTATAGCTTAGGCATTTTCTAACGGCGGAGTCACTTGTGCGTTTAAGCTGAGTAACTCTGTCAAAATCACCATTCCAGTTTGACGATTTGAGATTAGGTTTAGAATATGACGCACTTTAAGGATGTAATCTGAATCGCCATTCATCACGATATTATTAAAACGATTGTTGAACCTTTCTCGCGTAATTACTTCACTATAAGGAATGTTGTTTAGAATAAATAGTGCCGCCGAACGGCTGAGATGACGTGGGGCGAAACCGCCACCAAGCAAGCTAAAGGGTAACGGACAACCCGATAACAAAGTCGCTGTTTCGCCCTCACGTCCAATGGTAGGATGAAAGTCGGGCTTTTGCCTGGTTTCATTCTACTTGATCTTTGACAGTCAAATGCATTGTTTGGCCTTCTTAAAAAAAGGAGGTT
>JAYSON010000333.1:0-2641 GCA_043722725.1 Chloracidobacterium sp. | reverse complement strand
AAGGTGATGTTCGCCGGACACACCCACGGCGGCCAGGTCTGGCTGCCGGTGATAGGCGCTCCGATTGTGCCGTCATCTTATGGACAAAAGTTCGCCCGCGGACACGTGAAAGACGCCGGGCTGGATGTTTTTGTAACAAGCGGAATCGGAACAAGCATTCTGCCGTTCAGATTTATGGTCACGCCGGAGATAGCCATCGTTACGATCAGGACGGAATAAGAAGAGAGATCTTCAACACCCATTACAAGCGGAAGGTCGGACTGTTTGTTTGCCATTAATTTATAAGAGAGGCGGAAACACGACTCGTAGGGAGTGTGTTTCCCTTGCCGCGAATGACACACTCGCTACCGCTCGTGTTTCCGCCTGCGTATCCGAAAATTATCTATTGTGGCGCCTGTTTGGTCATTTGCGAATCTGCGTGGCGATGGATAATTCGCCAGCCGCCTTTTTCGCGGCGAAAGATCATCGTCACACGATAGTCGCGCGAAGATTCTTTTGCCTGTCCGGGAACATTAAATGCAATATGTTCGATCTGCACGACGTATCCAATCTCGCCCTTTGCGGTAGAAACGAGCCGCTCGATCTTGTTGCGGCCATTCGAAAACTGTGTGCCGACCCAATCAAGCCTCTTACTGACATTCGTCCAACCCTTTTCAATGTTCCCGCCAAACCCGCCAGAAAGCGTAATGTCATCACCCTGCGACCACATAGATTTGAACGCCTCGGCCTTGCCATTCTGCAACTCAAGCTGCGCCCCGTCGAGCTTTGCAAGGAATGTTTGGAACTCGATTTGAGATTTGTCCGGCTTTACCTGAGCGAACGAAGCCTGTGCGAGTATTGCGAGCGAAAAGAGAATAAGAACTAACCGTAAACTCTTGTTCATAAAGAAGTTATTTAACATCAATTTCGTCGGGCTGGAGTATGACCACTTTTCCCTCACTCCATACGGCAACAGAATTACCTAATTTTTTGTGCCTAAGCAGCGCTTCGCGAACGGCTTTTTGATAAGCCGGGGTTATTTTGTCGCGATATCTGACAAACAGGCTTTCATTTTTGTTATCTACCTTTTTACCTGTTTCCGTAATATTGAATCGAATATTGTCTCGCTTACGGCCTCAACCTATAAAGCATCCTCGGAAACGGAATCGTTTCGCGGACGTGGTCGATGCCGCACATCCATGCGACGGTGCGTTCGATGCCCATTCCGAAGCCGGCGTGGGGTACGCTGCCGTAACGACGGAGGTCGAGGTACCATTCGAAGGTTTCCTGCGGCAGGTGGTGTTTTTTTAGCTGCTCGATCAGGTAATCAAGATTCGACGCGCGTTCGCCGCCCCCGATGATTTCGCCGTAGCCTTCCGGTGCGAGCAGATCGATGCCGAGAGCGCATTCGGGGCGGTCTTTATCTACCTCAAAATAAAAACCTTTGATCGCGGCGGGGAAGTGATGAACGAAAACCGGTTTGCCGAACTGGCTTGAAAGATACGTTTCGTCCGGCGCTCCGAAATCGCCGCCCCATTCAAAATGGTTCTCAAGCTCGCCCTTCGCATGGCCTTCCTGCAAAAGCTTGACGGCTTCATCGTAATGAAGACGCGGAAATGGGGCCGCGATAGCTTCGAGCACGGCTGTGTCACGCTCTAATGTTTTTAACTCTTCCTGCCGCGCTGTCAAAACCCGTTCGACGATAGATAAAATCAAGCCTTCGCCCAAATCCATCATGTCTTCATAGCCGGCAAAAGTGACTTCGGGCTCAACCATCCAGAATTCAGTCAGGTGACGGCGGGTCTTTGATTTTTCGGCACGAAACGTCGGGCCGAATGCGTAGCTTTTTCCGAACGCGGCGGCGGTTGCTTCGTTATACAGCTGGCCTGATTGTGTCAAATACGCTTTGTCGTCGCCAAAATAATCGACCTCGAACAGCGTCGTCGTGCCTTCGCACGCGGCGGGCGTGAAAATTGGCGTGTCGGCGAGGGTAAACCCATTGTCGTCGAAGTAATCGCGGACAGCTTTGATCACCGTGTGCCGAACTTTCAGAACGGCGTGCTGCTTTTTCGAGCGTATCCACAGATGCCGGTTGTCCATCAGGAATTCGGTGCCGTGCTCCTTTGGCGTGATCGGATAGTCGTGGACGTTTTGGAGAACCTCGATGTCTTTCACGTCGAGCTCGAGGCCGATCGACGAGCGTTCGTCCGTTTTCACCGTACCGGTGACAATTATCGACGATTCCTGGCCGAGAGACTTCGCCTTTTCAAAGACGGCTTCGTCATTACCTTTAAAAACAACGCACTGTACGATGCCGATGCCGTCGCGCATCTGCAAAAACACGAGCTTCCCGCTCGAACGCGTGTTGTAAAGCCATCCCTTGAGAGTAACTTCTTCGCCGATGTGGCCCTTGAGTTCATTAATATATGTCTGCTTCATGTAAATTCTTTCCTTCAGTTACAAAAGGAGAATTTTACCTGAATTGAGGGCGGAACAAAAACGAGCAGGGCTGGCTTGTCCTGTATTTATGGTCAAGGAACGAGGGGAATTCCGGCCTCGCGAAGGAGTTTCTCAAATCGCGGGTCCTCTTGGAGGATTTCGAATGCGGGATCGTGGAGCAAATAGGGAACCCAGAGATCACGATACTTCAGGCCCTCCCCGG
>JAYSON010000332.1:0-3188 GCA_043722725.1 Chloracidobacterium sp. | reverse complement strand
CACCTCGAATTGTATACTCTCTAACCGTTTTTCCATAAACGCGGCAAATACACATCTTATTAAGATTTTGTTTGGTTTTTTGTTAACAAAGTATCCAGTCTAAATTAGGCTTCGAAATTTCAGCATTTTTATCGAGAGATTTTATAAATGCTTTATGAACAATGAGTTAAGAGAATCTATTCGCAACAAAATGGCTTTGGCACGAGGCTTGTAATAGGAAGAGCGTTACCGAGAAGAAATTGCAAACAGGAGAAAAAAAATGAAAGGAATTCTTATCGCAAGCTAAATCGCAAACACGATCGAAACAAACAATCGCAAACACAGGCTAAAATCGTCGAGCTCAAACTTTATACGACAGGAGAAAAAAAATGAAAGGAATTCTTATCGCAAGCTAAATCGCAAACACGATCGAAACAAACAATCGCAAACACAGGCTCAAACCGTCAGGCTCAAACTTTAGATAACAGGAGAAAAAAAATGAAAGGAATTATAATTTCCGACTAGTTTCGACCGACATCGAAAGTAAAATCTTTCACTAAAAACAGTCTCGCCCGGGAAACCGGCGGGCTGTTTTTATTTAGCCGATTGCTTCGAATAGAGCGGCGAGAGACGTCTTAAATTCTCGACCGATCTCGGTAAAATCTCGAGCACTTGATCGACATCGTCCTCAGTATTTTCAATACCAAAACTGAACCGGATGGCTCCCCGTGCAAGCTCATCGTAACGTCCGAGAGCCCGAATCACAGGCGAAGGCTCAAGCGAACCGGACGAGCACGCCGAGCCAGTTGACACGGCAATCCCCTGCATATCGAGATTGATAATCAATCCCTCGCCTTCGATAAAACGAAAAGAGATATTAGAGATATTCGGCAGACGGTGATCCGGATCGCCGTTCAAGATCATGTCCGGAACTCTTTCGGCGACTCCTTGTTCAAACCGATCACGCAAACCGCCCAATCTACTTGAGCTTTCACTCAATCGTTCTTTTGCCAATTCGCATGCTCTGCCGAAAGCCGCTATGAATGGAACAGCTTCGGTGCCGCCTCTGCGTTCCCGTTCCTGGTGTCCGCCGATGTTCTGCGGATGCAGGCGAACGCCGCGGCGGACGTAAAGAGTGCCTGTTCCTTTTGGAGCGTATATCTTATGAGCCGACATCGAAAGAAGATCGCATCCGATCTCTTCAACATCTACTTCCATCTTTCCAACAGCTTGCACGGCGTCTGTATGGAACCAGATCTTCTTACCGGTTGTGCGAACGTCCCGGACCAATTTCCCGATCTCCGCCACCGGCTGTATCGTTCCGATCTCGTTATTTGCGGTCATGATCGAGATCAATACCGTATCGTCGCGAATCGCATCCTTAAGATCCTGAATACGGACAATTCCGTTTTCATAAACTGGAAGAAAAGTGATCTCATAGCCTCGTTTCGCAAGGTCTTCGCATACCATTTTAACGGCCGAATGCTCAATAACCGACGTTATTACGTGACGCCCGTATTTTTCGTTTGATTCAAGCAGGCCTCGAATCGCAAGGTTATTTGCTTCGGTACCGCCCGACGTAAATACGATCTCGTTATGACGCGCGTTGATGAGATTCGCGACCTGATGACGCGCTTTATCGACCGCGGCTTTGGCTTCCTGTCCAAAAAAGTGGATGCTCGACGCGTTGCCGAATTTTTCGGTAAAGTAAGGAAGCATAGCCGCAAGCACGTCCTTATCCACGGGGGTTGTGGCGCTATTGTCTAAATATACTCGTCGAAACATACCGTTATTCTATCCTATCGGCTGAAATTGGCGAAACAAATGGACTTACAGCACATCTAAGCCGATGTTGGACATTGTGCGAATTACAATAAGATTACACAAATTAGTTCCGGCGGAATGGAACCTATCTTGCTCTCAATCCGTTATCTAAGATAGAGTATAAGGTTGCAAGGGCTTGCGATTGGGAAAGAAACAAGCCGTGCAAACGGGGACAATATAAATGGATTTTACAACGAAAGAGATCTTTAAGCGTTACGCAAGCATTCTTGTCGGCAAACCTATCTCGCCGGTGTTTTTGAACATATTGGTTACAAGCGTTTGTGATATGCGGTGTACGCACTGCTTTTTTACCGAAGAGCTTGACGACAGACCACGCAAAAAATTGCAGATGAAGACCGACGAGATCGCCAAGATTTCTGAAACCCTGGGGGGCAACCTCGGAGTTTTGGTCCTCGCGGGCGGCGAACCGTTTACGCGAAAGGACCTGCCGGAGATCGTGCGTGCTTTTTATGAAAACAATAAGCTCGATTCGGTCTATCTCATGTCGAACGGGCAGATTCATCCAAGAATTTTCCCTGATGTCACGCGGATAATGGAGGAATGCCCAAAACTCAACGTCACGGTTGCACTCGGCATCGACGGGATGCAGGCCGCGCACGAGAAGATCCGCCGCAAAGAGGGTAGCTGGGACAAAGCAATCCACACTGCGCGGACGCTTCAGCAGATGAAGGCCGAGCAATTTCCGCAACTCGACATTCAGACTTGCACCTGCGTAATGCGTTCTAATGAGGACACTATCTTCGAGTGGTATGACTTTTTGAAACACGATCTGAAGCCGGACAAGGTGAACATCAATTACATCCGGCCGCCATCAGCCGATCCAATGGAGTTGGAATTCGACCGTAGACGCTACGCGGAGCTGTCGCAGATGATTCTCGACGACACAAAAAATGCCGTGTTGAAGAATAGTTACGGCGGCAAGTCGGGCTTTTTCAAAGCGGCGGTCGATCTGTACATGCACGATCTGATCACAAAAACTAAGGAAGAAAACGTAGCGCAATTGAAATGCTACGCCGGAAGTGCGGGAGCCGTGATCTATGACAACGGAGCGCTTTCGTCCTGCGAAAATAAGCCGGATGTGCTCAATTTGCGTGATTACGATTGGAACTTTCAGGCCGCCTGGAAAACGGGAGCGATGAACGATCGCCGCAAGGAAGCCGGAGCTGGGTGCTTTTGCACCCATGAATCAAACTGTTATTACCCGTCGCTGCCGTTCAACGCCGGGCATCTGATCAAGATCAAAAAGCTTGAGAAGCAGATGAAGAAGGCTTCGCAAGAAATGGTGTCTTATGCGGCTCGGCCTGAAGACATAGCGGTGAAAGCGTAAAGGTAAACGGTTGTAAATAACCTAATGTTGACTTACA
>JAYSON010000331.1:0-14346 GCA_043722725.1 Chloracidobacterium sp. | reverse complement strand
TCGCGGCCGAGTACTGGGTCGATCTTGCCGGCAGCGGCCTTCGCCGTCAGGTCTTCGGTATATTGATCGAGAGATTTGGTTTTTCCGGGAACGCCGGATGCGACCGGCGATCCATCCGAAACTCCGGAAGCTTCGCCAAGAGCGACCGCATCGCGGGCCTCGGCCGAATCGGAGGTGATATCGGGCAAATTTGTCTGCAGCTTTTCTACCGAAACGTGGTCGAATTCCTTTGAGATCTCACGGGCGATGCGTGAAAAACGCTCGTTGGCAAGCAATGCAAGGATCAAATGCCCGGACCGCACGCGGGCAGAGCCGAAATCGACGGAAGCCAGCAGCCACGCATCCTGGAACCAGCTCGGGATGCGGTCGCTCAGGCCAGGCGTTCGCGAGTTGCCGCTTTTCAAACGGTCGAGAGCGACACTGACGTCCTTGGAAAGCCGATCTACATTCACCTCAAAGTGAGCACAGATCTTGTGCAGATCGGTATCGTCCTGCTCAAGCAGCTTTGCAAGTAGATGCTCGATCTCAACGTCGTAATTCGTCCGGGACAGGCATAGGCCCGCCCCACCTTCAAGTGCGCCACGCGAAACATCATTCAATCTACCGACCAAACTTTTCAGATTTACATTCATTGTTTTTCTCCAGTTACCTGATTTATTCTCTGTGTCTCCGTGTCTCCGTGTCTCTGTGGCTAAATTCAGTTTCAAGCATCTGTTTGCAATACAACTTGCTCGTCGTCTTTCTTAAACGGTTTTGTTTTCAAAAATGTTGTCCAGCCGAGCATCGGCCGCCGTTGTGCCCGCGTCGTTAGGATCGCACCCGGAACCTGCTTGTTTTTCAATATTAACTGTACGTCGAAATCAAATTCCAACCCAACCATGAAGCGTATGATCGACTTTAAAGGCTGACTTGCGGAGCCGTTCGGCAAGAAAGCCTGGAATTGCCTGAACGGAAGCGGACCGAGACGAACCCGAAACTTAGACTGCTGTTCCCATATCCGTGTTCCGGCGATCGCACTTTCGCCAAGCAAACTATTTTTTTCACCTAGTCTAGTATAGTCTGCGCTGTCAAGCGCCAGCCATTGACCGAAAAACTGTTTAATTTTGGCTTTGGTGCCGAAATAGTCCGACAAAATATTTTCGAGAGCATTGCAAGAATGAGGCTTCTGAGCTATCAGTCCGATGTATGGCAGGAGCGATTCGTCAGCCAGGCTCATCCGCCCTCTTATGCCTTTTGTGCCGAGCCCGCCGATATCGAAAAGGTAATCGGTAAAAGCATCGTTTCCGCGCTCGTATCCGATCGGAAAGCGATATTTGCACCATGCCCGATAAAACAGCGATACCGAACGGTGCGTGAAAATATCGAGAAACGCCCACATCGAATTGTCCCGGTGGCGTATACGGTCGAGAACGAGATCAGTATACGGCGTCGGCAGTATGCCGCTGACACCGACCATTCCCATAAAGTTCACGAGCATTTCTGTTTTTGGCTCGTTGGTGCGTTCATCGACCGATTCTTGAATTTCATGGATCTCGCTGGCCGGAAAATCAAGCGCGACACGCGAACGAAAGCGCACGATCTCATCTTTCGGCATAGCTTCGCGTCCAACCGGGCGTTTCTCCGGAAAAATCTTTTCAAGCAGCCTTACCGCCTGGAAAAATTCAAACCTGTAAGGCTCGTCGGACAATTCCTGGTTTAGCGGTTTTTCTGCCATAAGAAATTTTGACTGCCGAGGCACAGAGACACGGAGTATTTTGCGACAGAATATTCACTGGCTTCACTCAGGTCGGACGCCTCACTTCCACTCTGTGCCTCTATGTTTCTGTGGTAAATCAAATCACAAAAGATCCTGCTCGCCTGCACGGGCAGGGAACTGCTTGACATCTTCTTCACGCTGTTCAGTCCGCAAAACCATCTGATTAAAAGAATTAAGCGAGGCGTACAAGCCGAGAAATCTCTCCAGCACGCAGGCAAACAGGAACATGCCGCTTCCGACGAACTGTTCTTCGTCAAACGTAACTGTCGTTTCAATACCGCGGACAAAACCGGCACCGACGCGGCCACCGATCTTTCTGATAACCTTGCGCGATTCGATCCCGGTAATTCCTAGGATTTGTTTTCGCGTTACCGAAGAATCGTTAAAATTATAAAGATGCAGTATCTCCTGGAGCGCTTCTGGAACAGCTTCTTCACCGTTCACAAGGGACAAATAATTCAAATTCAGATGTGAGATCAAACGCCATTGGGCGGCCCTGCGTTGAGGTGGACGAATGGTCTCCGTTGGTTTCGTCAGGCAGCGCACCCGCGAAAGCAGTGCGGTTCCTTCGACCTCAAAGTCGCCTTCCTTGCCGCCAAATGGGAGCCGGGCCGGCAGATCGCGATTCGTACAAGTTGCCCTTACGTTCAAAACATCAACGGCCGGCACACGCGGGTTAAAATTCATATCTACCAACGACATGAACATCTCCGTTCCCTCGTCATTCGGGCGCTGCGAATCGCGCCGCACGGCGTACCAGAAGGCCTTTTCCATCTGCTCGCCAAAAGCGTGCTTCAGCGAATAAAAAGGCGCAAATTCCCGCGTCGTATTTGTACGCGGATCGCTCGACACAACACCTTCGATCGAATATATCTCTGTCGTCGATTGCCGGTGAACATCCGGTATAACCTGATATTCATATTTCTGCTGCGAAAGATAGATTGGGTCGGTCAAACGCGAAAACAGATTGATGATCGGTGTACAGCCCATTCTGAAAGTTTCGGCGACAACCGGTGCGATCGGCGGTGTAACATCCTTCAGGTGGATAATAATATCGAAATGGCTGCCGAACATTTGCTCCACCGCCCGGTCCAGGCCAAACAGATCGAAGAATAAAAATTTATACGGAAATGCGAAATACTCCGATAGAAGCCTGTAGCCCATGAACGATCGTTTCGTGAAGGGCAGTACAGCTTCGCTCTCGTCAAAACCAATCTGCTTTATTGAGTCCACCGCCGGTATGATGACCGGTTCCGGCAGTTTTAACTTCAGGTTCATGAGAGTTTTGAGAGTTTTGTTGCCAAAAGGTGCTTCTTTTGGGCGAAACTCGACCGCAGTTGCGTGATTAAAGATTATTTCATACAGCGGGAACACCAATTGCGGGTCGCCGTTAAGATAAAAACGCAAGGATTTGGGCGGCTGGCCGGTGTCGCCGACAACCAGTTCGTGAAGGTTGGCGTCGCCGAAACACCGCATACTGAGGCGGATATGGCACTCCGCATATTTACCGCGGGCGTCCTTTGGCGCAACCGACTCCAAAGCAGCCGATTCCAATTCGAGCGGCGCCAGTTCAACGTCATAGGCTGTCCGAAACCTGCACGGCGTTCCGTCAACTGGCCGGGAGTTCAGCTTCGCTCCGCGTTCCAATTTTTGAACAGAGGTCAGCTTATCGTTCGGTGAGCCAAAAGAGAATTGAGCGATCGCCATGGATGGGATCGGCGCTAAATAGTGCGGATACAACAGATTTATAAACGATTCGGTAATTTCCGGAAGCTCATCGTCGATCTTCAGCCCGATACGCCCGCTTAAAAAGGCAAACGCTTCTATCATCCGCTCAACGTGCGGATCTTCGATCTTTTCTTCGTCCAGTTGGAGGCGGGCAGCGATCTTAGGATACTTATTGGCAAACTCCGCGCCCATCCGGCGCAAAAATACAAGTTCACGCTCGTAGTAACCTAAAAGTTCGTCGCGCATATCTGGAAGACTTCGGCTTTTATGATCTATTTTACGCCTAGCACGATGAAACGCTCACAGGCGGCCATACGGGCTTAAACATTGTACGACGGCCGAACGGTCTATTTTGCACTCACGGCAAATTCACCGTTTCCTACCGACAAAACCGTATCAAAACTTATTGGCTCCGGTACCGGATCGACATCGAGATGAGCCTCGATATGAAATCTTAATTGCCGATCAGTATTGTTGATCGGTTCGAGCGATACTTTTACATTGATAAAACGCGGCTCGAAAATACGCAAAGCGGTTTCGAGCGACTTTGCCAAACGGCTCTGCTCATTTGGGTTTCTTGCGCTGAGGCTGGTCAGGTCAGGCAAACCGTAAACCGCAAGCGATTGGTTTACCTCTTCCAACGTTTCCGGAATCTCGATGCCGTTATGCCGCGTGTTTAAAAGCCACTCAAGGTCTCGTTTTACCGAGAGTTTCAGATCCGCCAATGTTTTCGAATGCGACTTCGGGGCCTCGGTCGATTCGCGGGGCTCATAGTCCAATAGACGGTCAAGAACCGATGGCGTTATTCGAATTTCGTGATCGGTACGCGACATAAAAAAATGTTCAAAAATGATTCAGCGGCAGATCGGTTCCCGATTAAGAGAAGCCGATCTGCCGTGATTTTTGAGAAAGTGTCGCTTTTTTGCTCATGCCGCGACGATGTAGTAGTGGTTAACGTTTAGCCTTTTTCGTTGGTCTTAAGGTTGTACCATTTTGTTACCCAGCCCTCGCCGGCATCGCCTACTTCCTTCTGCTGATTATATGCATAGCTCATCTTGGCAAAGTTCAGGGACCAACTTTCGGTTGCGGGCTCGCCTCCGTATCCGGGGCTAACGGCGTAGCTGGATACGATGACCTGCTCAAGCTCTATCTTCATATATTCGAACGGGGTATCGCCAGCCTTGCGGACAGTAATCGTGGCCTTTGGAAAGTGCTTGCCGGTTGCACATCTCAAAAACAGTTCCGGGGACGATTTACCGACAAATGTCGTGATCGGAATGTCGCCAAAGTTGGCCTGTCCCGTACCGCCGCCGCCGCCGAGGGCCATTGATCCCGACTGGGAAAGTGAAAAATTAAAGTTCTGCAGGTCAAATTCACCTTTGTGAGTCGAATCTTGGCTTTCACCCGGAATCTCGTCAATTTTCAAAAAAGCATCTATGTTCGAAGGCATATCTTTATCTCCTTTTTTTCTTCAAAAATGTCCTACTCATAATTCCATGCTTTTTTCTTAAAGCCGTAAGCCTCTTGAAATCAGCGTCTTTACTTTCAATAGCGATTCTTTATTTCGCCATATTTATACGACGTGCCGTCTGATATTTTTTGCAGAACAACGCGTTAATATTTATTTTCCTTCGCGGCCCGCGTATTTAGGACCGTGCCGCGAAGGGCCATTAAGCGATATCCTACGTTTTGGCCTGTGCCGGCAAATCCGCAACGAGCCTGAGCGACACCGACAGTTCGTCCAACTGGAAGTGTGGCCGCAGGAAAGCAACAGCCCGGTAGCAGCCCGGTTTGCCCGGGATCTCAGCAACGTCAACCCTAGCCTCACGCAGCGGGAACTTCGATTTGACAGCCTGCGAAGCAGTGTCGTCCGGTGTGACATAGTTCATGATCCACCGATTGAGAAACGCTTCCGCATCCGCCCGCGACATAAAGCTGCCGATCTTGTCTCTAACCATCGATTTTAGATAGTGAGCAAATCGTGATACGGCGAACAGATACTGGAGCTGTGTCGAGAGCCGGGCGTTAGCATTGGCCGCATCGGTGTCATATTTCTTCGCCTTATTACATGATTGGGCGGCGAAAAATGCGGCATAATCCGTACCTTTGCAATGGACGAGTGGAATAAAGCCGTTGTCGGCAAATTCTTTTTCACGCCGATCTGTGATCGCCACTTCGGTCGGGCATTTTTGAGCAATTTCACCTTCGTCGGTCGCGAACGTATGTGTCGGCAATCCGTCCACAAGGCCTCCGCCTTCGACCCCGCGGATCGCAACGCACCAGCCGTGCATCGCAAAGGCCTCGGTCAGGCGTGTTCCCAGCGCATAGGCGGCGTTGCTCCACAGATATTTCTTGTGGTCGGTTCCGTCAACGTCTTCCTCGAAGCGAAACGATTCCGTCGGTTTCGTTGCTGCACCGTAAGGAACACGGCCCAACGTGTGGGGCAGCGTCAGGCCAACATAACGTGAATCTTCCGACTCGCGGAAGCTTCGCCATTTCGCATACTCGGTGCGGTCGAATATCTTTGAGATATCGCGTACCTCAGTCATTTCCGAGAAAGTTTCCCAACCGAACAGGTCCGCAGACGCCGCACTCAGGAACGGAGCGTGAGCAGCAGCGGCAACCTGAGACAATTTCTCCAGCAGGGCCATGTCCTGAGGGTGATTGCCGAATTCGTAATCGCCGATCAGGGCGCCGTACGGTGCACCGCCGAACGTGCCGTATTCATCTTCGTATATCTTCTTAAAGAGTGCGGATTGATCGAATTCCAATGCGCGCTCGAAATCCTTGAGCAAATCTTTTTTGTTGACGCTCATCACGCGGATTTTGAGTTGCGAACTGGTTTCGCTGTTCATCACCATTTGATTCAATCCGCGCCACGAGCCTTCGAGTTTTTGGAAATCCTCGTGGTGCATAATCTCGTTCAACTGGTTTGAGATTAGGCGATCGATCTCGGCAATGCGCGAATTGATCGTAAGGTCCATGTTCTTGGACATGGTCATCGTGCCGGCCATCACCTGGCCAACGAATTCTCCAATCATGTCCTTTGCACGCTCTTTCTGGAAATCGTCCCGATCCATGCGGCCGTCGGTCAATATTTTATCGAGAAGACTTCCTTCCTGAGGCGCTTCGGCCGTTTGCACGACAGCTTCTTTTTCTTTTTGGCTAGCCATAAATTAATTCTCCTTTCCTTCGAGACCGAGTGAGTCACTTAGTTCTTTTTGTTTGTCAGCATTGGCGACAACTTCGTTCAAAAGCGTTTCCAATTTATCGTTACCGTCCATCTTTGAGAGCAGGTCGGACAGCTTTTGACGGGCTTCGACTAATTTGCGTAGAGGATCGACCTGCTGCACGACATTATCGGGCTCAAAGTCTTCCATGCTGTTGAATTTTAACTCGACGCCCATTTTGCTGCCGTCATCCTGCAGCTTATTCTCGGTCGTGAAGGCCAGACGCGGCTTCATGCCCGACAGGACCTGATCAAAATTATCGCGGTCAACCTCAACGAATTTACGCTGTTTTACCGGTGCGAGAGCCTCTTCCGGCTTGCCGACGAAGTCGCCCAGCACGCCCACCACGAATGGAAGCTCTTTCAATTCAATCGCTCCACCGACCTCAACGTCATACGTGATCTGAACCCGCGGCGGGCGAATACGGTCGATCTTATGTTGTATACTTTCCTTCTTAGGCATTGGCTTTTCTCCTTTCGCTTTTTAAATTGAATCCTAAAAACAAATCCTGACGGCCACTGGTGTCTTCTCCTGACAATTAAATCGTTTCGGCTCGCGGGACGTCGTTTGCCGCGGCTCCGCCGCCGATGTCTACACCAAGTGTTTCCTGCAGCTGGAACAGGACCGATTGATCCTTGATCACTTCCTGCAGCCACGTTTCAAGCGGCATATTGCCCCACTTCACGGCTCGCTGCACAAGATATGAGACCGGGCTGTGCGGCTCGGTTTGTGTAAAGAACGCGGCGATCTCGGCCAAACGCCGCAACGCATCCTTGCGGTTATTAATCGCACCGCTGACGGATCCGTCGCCTTTGCCGCCGCCGTCGGAAACGGCTCCGCTTTCGCCTTCCGTTACCTCTTCAACTTCCTCGACCGGATCGGGTTCTTCGAGCCGCTTTTCTTCAAGCAGTTTTTTCACCTGTGTGTGGATATCGTCAAGTGCTTTCTTTACGTTCGAGAGGCCCGGCATTTGATTCCGGTCGTACTTTTCCTCGATGATCCCGTTCAGATCATTAAAGGCGACCCAGCACTCATCAATGACAAAATTGATTTTTTCGACGGCCACCCTGCGTGTCTCTGCCTTTTCCGCCACCCACAAGTTTGAAGTGACCCGTCGTTCTTTTTCGGCCTGGGCCTTCAATTCGTTTAGCTTGGTCCGTTCTTCCACTGGAAGCGATTCCATGCCTTCCGGAAAATCGAATTTTTTTGAATCTTCCCAGTCGTGAAAGCTGTAGCCGAGGCCGCCGGTGATCGCGATCTTTTTCAATGCCAAAGGGAACTGAATGTCCAACCAGGAGATCGCGTTTGCGCGGCCCTCCATGTCACCTTCGTCAATTTCGGGATGGAGGGTTTCCCAAAAGCGTTCCTGAAAACCGCTCAACAGCAGAAGGCTGTCGCGAAATCCGGCAAAGCCGTGTTTTCGCGCCACGGCTTCTGAAACCCAAACGGCGATCTGCAAGTCTTTGGTTTGTGTGGATAAGGCAGAAATGCCGAGATCGATGACCTTTGAGTAGTCGGCGGTCTTGAGGTCGGTTTTCCATTCACCCTGATTCATCAGGTCGTCGTCGGCTCTTCGGGCTTCGGCGATCTCGTCGTAGATTCCCGAATAACGCAGACTTTCACCCGACGGACTTTCCTCCGAAATCGGCTGGAGCAGTACTTCAAAGTCTATTACCGGGGGCATTCGCAGATCGTCACTCATCAGGGAAACACTCCTCGCGTTTTAAAAGCAATGGTGGTCTGAAACTGGTTACTCTGGAAAACGGAACCTATTCTAAACGAAAACGTCCGAGAAATCACCTAAAAATACACAATCGGATCACTCGTGTTTGAATTCTATTGATTTGAGATCGAGGATAGATTTATCCTTGCCGTCCATCGTGTAAAGTCGGCTACCTTCGCCAATGTAAATGTCGTCTCCGCCATCGCGCCAATCGACGGAGCGGCCGAGACGAACCTGATCGTCACTGTTCTTCCAGGAATTTGCGTAAAGCGACGGAATGAACATCTCGCCATTCGTTCCATTTGTCAACTCGAATTGGGCCTGCGGCCAGAAAATGTCACGCAGAGATTTGCGTTCCATAAATTCGATCTTGTCTACGTGCTCAAAAGGCAGCCAGACGTATGAATCTTTGACGATCGCCTCGAACACGCACATTGTCGAATCGTTATAGTCGCGAAAGTCGCTAAAGCTCTCGCCGTTGACGGAAACGGAAAATGCCGGGCGGTTTTCTTCGACGCTGTCGAGCAACTCGCGGGCCTCGGCTGTTTTCCCTTCGCGGATCAGGTCGTTTGCCCTAAAGAGGTCGTCAACATATTCGGGCGGCGCATCCGGCGTTTCCGGCCGGCCGCCTTCGGCAAAGAACTTTATCCTGTCGCGCTCGGCCGAGAGGTTCTGCCGGTAGATCAGCGAGCCGAGCGCGGTATTTGCATCCTGGTGGCCGATCACGTCGAGTTGTTTCTCGGCCCGGTCCCAGTCACCCGAAAAGCACGAAAGCTCAAAAAGAAAAGTACGTGCGGCGGAAAGGGTCGGATTCGATTTGACCAGATTCAGTGCCGATTCGACGGCCGCCGACAGATTGCCCGCATCGAAATGCATTTTTGCGTCATTCATAATATTAGGTTTTAAGCTTCAAGTTTCAAGTTAGAGGTTTCTGGCTTTGGCACTCTTAACTTGAAACCGGTAACTATTTTAAGAAGTTCTGCGGCGCCTTCACCTGTCTGAAGATATTCTTGTCGAACAGGTCTCCGCCGCTCGGCTTGATCGTTGCCATTATCGATTTTCCGTTGAGGCTGTATTTCAACAGATACTCGCCGCCCGCTTGTTTTTGTGCTCCGCCCGCATCCACGAATTTGAAAAGGCCCCATGTTCCCTGAAAGGTCAGCGGACCTCCCGGAGCGGACGCGGGTTTACTTGTAGTACTGACGGATGAATTCGAAGAATTTGCCGAAGGCGGCGGAGCACTCGATGAAGACGTCGTGCCGCCCGTCGATGCCAGATTCATTAGAACGCCGGTTTCGGCCGATCCGGATCCCGGGAACGTGCCTTTGAGCGAGCCGGTTCCTTCGGATGTGGTCTTCTGGCCGTCGATCGTAATTTCGATCAATGTATCCTTTACGGGACGGAACGTGAACTCGTACTCGAACTTCGGCGTTGGGCTCGTGCCGTAGAGGGCCTTTCGCAGGTTGAACGCATTATTCAAATATGCCACGAATTCTTCGGTGAATTGAACCTCGCTGTTTTCCTTGACCTTATATTGGCCGTTTGCTTCCTCGAAGTAATTGCTCAATTTCTCATCGTAGAACTTCGACAGCTTGCCCTCGCCGGGAGCAAGGAACGCCGACAGATTTTTCAGGTCCGCCTCGGTCGCTCCGTCTTCGAACGGATATCCTTTTTCGATCTCTTTCGCCGCCGGAAGCAGTTGTTCCGCCCACGTTTTTGCAAGCTGGTCCTTAGCACCTGCCCCAAGCAGCGATTTAAGTCTCGTCAGCGGCTCCATAAGAAGCGACGCTAATTCCTGGCCCGATGGCGATTCATTAAATGCCGTCGTTAAGTTTGAGATCGACGTTTCACGTTTCCTGATCTCGAGCGGATCTTCATCCGCCGCCATTTGGTCAGAGACCTTTTTCATGCCGCTTTCCGAGACAGCATTGAAGGATTTAAAGGCCTTCCCAATCTCGCCGGTGTACTTTTCGACCGGTGCATTTTCAGCCTGTTCCTTTGTCCCGATGAAGGTGAACAGCGGCCTGAACGCCTTCTCCGGCTCGGTGCCGCCGGGGCCGGTGTCTTTTTGTTTGACAAAGAAGCTCTTCAGCCACGGCCACCAATCTTCGATCTCGGGCTTCGCTGAAAGGTTAGTGCTTTTGGCGATCTCGCGCATCAATATCTTCATCGGCGAACTCGGCGATGAAAATGCCTGTAGAGCAGCAGCAGCCTCTGCACGATTTTTATATGGTTTGACATCCACGCCGCGTACGAAAAGATTCCAGTGCATCGCGTAATCGCGATAATATTGGTCTTGGATCTGCGACGATTCTGTGGATTTGGCAAGTTCGTTTTTTCCTGCCGTGCCCATTACCCAGTCGTCTTTACGCATTTCCTCATCTACGTTGGCGATGGCCACCTTCATTAGATCGAGGCCTGGACGCGTGTAAGCACTCGGAACCCTATAGCTGCCCAACATAAAGGTCGTGTCCGCCCCGCTATCCGTTAACATCCGATCCACCGTCGTTGCCCCAATCTTGTCATCGATCTCCTTTGATATCTCGGAGACCTTTCGGCTCAAATATCTATATGGTGCGGGAAATGCCTGCAGCTTGATGCGGGCATCGGCGACTAGTTTCGGATCCAGGCTGATACGCGGGAAACGGACGTCTGTATCGTCACGGTCGATCTGTTTGGCCCAAAATTCCAATTGCTGTTCAGCGATGAACTTCATGTCCGGAGGGGTCTTGGATTCGGAAACCCAGTAATCCTTGAGCGTGTTCACGACATGGCTTGCCTGCGCATTAACTTTATATTCACCGGACAACATAAGGTATGCTTTGAGCAGATCAAGATTTTTGGCAAGCAGCTTTGTTTCGTCTTCGGTCAACTTCGATGAATTTGCGACGGGCTGGCTTGACGCGAATTTCCGCAGGTCGGCTTCGAGCTTCTTGACGGCCGGAGCTTTGAAACGCTGCTCGACAACGCTCAGATACATCGGAAGCAGATGCTTTTTGTAAACCGTATTTCCGGAATACAACCCGAACCGCATGTAAAACGGAGCGCCGTTTCGCTCGTAATCGTCCAGTTGCGAAAGGAGCTGCCTCATATTTTCGGTCAGCGTCAATTCGTCACGGACGGCTGGTTCTTTCTTGTCAAGCGGGTTCTTTCCCGTATCTGCCCTTACCATTTGCAGGAGCTTTTCGCCGCTTGTCTCGGCGTTCTGCAGCATATTTCGATTGTTTGCCAGCGAAACGCCCGACATCACCAGAAGAGCAAGAACGAACAGCGCGCCCAAAATTGTCATTATCCAACCGAAAATCGGAGCCCTTTGTCTTTCAGCCAAAAAAGTCTTTACAAGATCTTTGTCGCGAAGGACGACGTCGCGGAAAAGTCGCTCGGTAAAATACGAATTACCAACCGTTTGCGGAGCATTGCCGGCAGCTTTTCCGACCGGTGCCGCCGTAAAATAAAATCCGCGCAGGAACGGGTTTTCGCTGAATGGGTTTGGGCGGAACATGGCATTGATGAACGTTCCGAATTTACGCCGGGCCGACCCGAAATGCAGCGGAAAATTGAAAATACGAAGCTGACGCACCGGTGCAAATGGAGCCGAAAGCCGCACAAGGCGCCTTTTCATCAGCGAATTATGCAGGATTTCGTACTCACCGTCGAAAAGCGCCTGTGCGTTCTCGCTTTTCTCGAGGGGAATGGTCGCTCCCCAGACTAGCGTTTTGTCCTCATTTTTCGAACTTGAAAACGAGTCGCGAAATCCTTCGATCGAATCGGCGTGCGTAAACACAACATATACTGGAAACCGCACCTTCAGCCGCTGGATCGTTTCGTCCAGACGTGCACGCAAAACCTTGGCAAGCTCTTCGATATCCCGGTCGTCCGACTTCAATATCGTGTCCGCGTTAACGACAAGCAGAAATCCGTCGACCGGGCGATTCGAGCGGTATTTCTTGATCGTCTCAAGCATAGACGCCCATTCTTCGGCATCGATACCTTCGGACTGGTAGCGTCCGGCGGTATCCACAAAAACCGCGTCGCTTGTCACGCGCCAATCGACACTGCCCGTCGGGCGAATAAACTTTTGTTCTGATTGCCGCTGGCTCGGAAGCGTCTGAAAATTCAGATTCGAGCTCATCACGAGCGAACTTTTTCCGGTTCGTGGCGAACCGGCGACAATATACCACGGCAGCGAATAGACAGCGTCCTTGCCGCCCGAGCCGAGGTCGGATGTCTTTAAAAACTGTACGGTTTCTTCGGTGCCGCTTGTAAGATCGCCGAAGTTGCCAGTCGGTGCGGCCAATTTTTGCGGGGCATCCGCAGCCGGTGCTGTCTCGGCGGCGGCTTCTTTGGCCTCGAGTTCCTTTTTTGCTTTTTTCTTCGCCCGCCGAGACGAAACAAACATCATGAACAGGGCAAACGGCAGGGTAAGAAGCACAAGCGCGATTATTACGATCTTGTACTGGTGACTGCCGCCAGCTCCCGGCGGAAGCATATAAACGACCAACCCGACAATGCCGTAAAATGACATCATTCCGCCGAGGCCGAATGCGTACTTCAATTGGTTCAGTTGAAAACTCATAAATCGAAGGTCAGTGCGGGAACGAAATACTGTCTCAAAACAGCATCTGCGATCGTAATATCAATTTACTGGCCGACGGTCAGCTTACTCACCGTTTCCTGGAAAAATTTTGACGACATCACAAACATCATAATGTAAATGATCAGAGCTAAACCTAGACCGCCTCCGGCAGCGACTTTTGCCCAAGTCGGCAGTCCGCGTTTTTCCGGCGGCGGCGGCTGATCGTTGGCGAGCCAGTGCGGTGAAAGCTCGACGGGCTTTATCTTGCCGACTTTTACCAATGCGTTAGCGGTTGTCTGCATCGTCGTCAGAAGCTTGTCCGGTTCGTAAATCGCATATCGCCCCTTAAAACCGAGCAGCATACAAAAATAATAGATCTCAACCGCGTCGGCCGTCTGCTCCATCTGTTTCAGCATGGCCTCAAGCTTATCGAAGAATTTGTTCCCGGCAAGCTGTTCGCCGAAGTATTCAAGCTGAAGCGGATTCTTTTCCCATTCGTTTTTCAGTGGAAAATTGTTTGTAAGCACCGTCTCGTCAACAAATGCGGCGAGTGCAAATTTTGAAACCTGAACGATCTTATGATTAAACCGATATCGCTCCGCCCGCTTCTCAAAATCCTCAAGCATCCCCGCGATCTTCGGCCGAAGATCGTTCGACGGCACGACGATACCGGCCTTGACCCGCAATACCAGGTCAAACACCGGCCCGGCAAAGGTCACAAGATCGTTTTTTGTTGCTGTTTCGCTCATAGCTCTACGGCTTCACTGCGTACATCTCAAGCTTTTCGTCCGGAATATCATTGGGCACGTATACCGATATGACCTTCGACCCATTAATTCCGTTCCAGTACGGCCCGATCGTATCGAGTTTGAAATATTTGAATCCGACGCGGGCCGGGATCGGGGCAGGCGGCGGGCTTGCGAGCGTCAGTACAACGCCTGGAAGCGCCGAGCCGATGACCGAATCGATGACGTCACGCGACGCGATCTTGACGACACGCGGCACACCTTCCATAAGCTTGGCTTCGGGCATCTGCGCACGGACGGCGAGGTAAAATTCGGCTTCCTTGAGCAGGCGTTCGTCCTCGATGCGGCCTACATAAAGCGTGTCCCTCGTTTTTTCGAGCGGGATCGGCACGCAGCGGCTTGGGATCACCGTTTCGAGCAGGTCTTTCAATTGCTGCGACAGGCTGTAGAAAGTGAAATACAGATCGTCATGATCGTATTTGACAATATCCTTCGGGTGGCTCTCGATCGAAAACGTCATCAGCTTCCCGACCAGTCCGGCCATCTCAAGATAAAGCTTCTCGGGGTGAAGCACCGGAGAGCGGAAA
>JAYSON010000330.1:0-3078 GCA_043722725.1 Chloracidobacterium sp. | reverse complement strand
GATTTCCATTCTGCGGAAAGGCGAGTCCTGCGCGATGACGACGGCATTCGTAACGAATATAAAAAGGCCGAGAAGGGGAATGAATGAATTTTTCATTATCTTTAACCTAGAAAGTGCCGAACTATTCGAATCAGTGATGGATTTGAAGAAAAGTATAGTCCAACGTGATGTATATTGCCAGAAAATATGATCGTAAGCTCGAAACTTTGTCTTACAGTCAATTTGGGTTAAGTTATTCGAGAGTCTGCTAAATCATTTATATGCTGTTTGCTTTGCTGCTGATCACTGCGATCGCCGTCGGTGGATTTGCTTTAACGTATCTTTTCGAAAACGAAGAGCCATTCTTTTGGCGCGCGGCGGCCGGGGCTGTGATCGGATCTGCAATTTTCGGAGCGGTCGGCTTTGTATTGGCGATGTTTTTCGGATTATACCCGGTTACAGTTCTTTTAGCTTTCGCCATTGTTCTACTGCCGGTCGCATTGATAGCACGCGGAGATCGGCTAAAGAAGTTTCGCCACGATTGGGCGAAGGCGAAGGGAAAGCTGCAAGGCGCAACTTGGACGAAGGCTCTTAGGTTTTGTTACTACGCCGCGTTTCTTCTGCTGTTCGTGTTCTTTTTCGATCGGGCGATGATCGAAACCGACCAGGGCATTTTCACCGGCGGCTCGAACAATCTCGGCGATCTACCGTTTCATTTGGGTGCTATATTCAGTTTTACCGACGGCGCGAATTTCCCACCGGTGAATCCATCCTTTGCGGGTGCCAGATTTTCGTATCCGTTCATCGCCGACTTTGTGACGGCGGCCTTCATGAAGCTCGGGATCGGCGTCAAGGACGCGATGCTCGTGCAGAACGTTTCGTGGGCGTTTTCGCTGCTGGTTATTCTGGAAAGATTTGTTTTCAAGCTGACCAACGACCGACTCGCAAGCAAGCTGGCACCGGCACTTTTATTTTTCAGCGGCGGGTTAGGATTCGTCTGGTTTTTCAGCGATTTTGCGACACAGGGGAGAGGTTTTTTTGAATTCATTTGGCAAATACCAAAGGATTACACCATCGGCCAGGATTTTCGCTGGGGAAATTCCTTGATAACGCTGTTTATGACGCAGCGGAGTTTGCTGCTGGGCATGCCCTTAACATTGATAGTGTTGAATTATTTGTGGCGGATTTTCAACGTAGAGACGCAAAGACGCGGAGAAGCAGCTTCGCGATTTTCCATTTTCCATTTTCCACTTTCCACTATTGCGGTCGGTCTTATCGCCGGACTACTTCCGCTCATACATCTTCACAGCCTTGTCGTCTTATTTGTCGTTGCGGCATTTTTGTTTTTCCTGCGTGTCGAAAAATGGCGCGATTGGATCAGATTCGGGATCGGCGTCTGCGTTTTGGCGATCCCGCAATTGGTCTGGTCGATATCCGGAAGTGCAACAGAGACGGCAAAGTTCTTCGGGTGGCATTTTGGCTGGGATTCGGGCGACACGAATTTCTTCTGGTTTTGGATAAAGAACACAGGGATTTTGTTTCCTCTAATAGCCATTGGGATTTACAGCGTTTACTCAACGCAGAGACGCGGAGACGCAGAGAATAAAACGGGTAAAAATGAAAAAGTGAAAGGAGCGGTCGACTCATTCCTCATCCCTCATTCCTCATCCCTTTTGATATTTTATCTCCCTTTTGTATTTCTTTTCCTTGTCGCAAACGTCGCCAAACTCGCGCCTTGGGAATGGGACAACATAAAGGTCCTGATCTATTGGTACGTCGGTTCGATCCCATTCGTCGCATTTGCCGTGTCATGGATGTGGCGAAAGACAACCGCTTTGAAGGTGGTTGCCGCGTGCTGTTTTTTTGTTCTAATATTCTCAGGTTTGCTGGATGTTTGGCGCACCGTCTCGGGACAAATTAAGAATCGAGTTTTTGACGCTGACGCCGTACTGGTCGCGGAAAGGATAAAGAAAGTAACGCCGTCACACGCATTGTTTTTGAATGCTCCGACGTATAACTCGGCAATTGTGCTTTCGGGCCGGCAGTCTTTGATGCGGTATCCGGGACACTTGGGTTCGCATGGCATCGACTACACGGCCCGCGAAATAGACGTAAAAAGTATTTACTCGGGCCGTGCAAATGCGGAAGAGTTAATGCGGAAATACGATATAGAATATGTGCTGATATCGCCGGAAGAGCGTAATTCAGTGGCCGCCAACGAGCAGTTCTTCAAGAAGTATCCGGTCGCGGCCGAAGCCGGCCAATACAAGGTTTACAAAGTGAAATAGAAGGCGGAAACACGACCGGTAGGGAGTGTGTATCTTAGCTGTAAAGCACCGTATTAATGGAAGCAAATACCGACAACGAAGAACGAAAAATCGACTATATCTGGCTGCTGAATTGCTCTCTCATCACGGCGGTAGCGGCATTCTTACGCTTTTTCGCTCTCTCGCTAAAGCCATTCCATCATGACGAAGGCGTCAACGGCTTTTTCCTCACAACGTTATTCCGCGACGGTGTTTACAAATACGACCCGGCAAATTATCACGGCCCAACTTTGTATTATATCTCGCTCGCATTTGCGAAAGTTTTTGGACTTGAGACTGTTTCGGTTCGTGCAAGCGTCGCGATCTTTGGAGTCTTGACGGTCATACTCGTGTTCTTTTTAAAGCGTTACATCGGCAAGATCGGGAGCCTTTTTGCCGGTCTCTGCATCGCGCTTTCGCCGGGCATGGTCTTTATCTCTCGATACTTTATCCACGAGATCTTTTTCGTGTTTCTAAGCCTTGCAATCGTCATTGCGGTCCTGTTTTTCATCGAGAAACAAAAGGCCGGGCCGTTTGCGGTCGGGTGGATGGTCCTGCTTTTGCTGGTCTGCTTTCTGCCGTCCGCACTTATCCTCGCAGGCTATATGGGCGGTGAAAACCCGACCGCTGTCTGGGCATTTCGCTTGGCATTTTTCGTTGTTGAAGCCGTTCTTGTTTTTTTTGTCATGCGGATGCTGCTGTCGTGGAACAACGGCCGGCCGATATATTTATTGCTTGCATCGGCGTCGGTGGCCTTAATGTTTGCAACAAAAGAAACTGCTTTTATTACTAT
>JAYSON010000329.1:0-10227 GCA_043722725.1 Chloracidobacterium sp. | reverse complement strand
TTGTTTAGTGTAATCGGCGAAGTGACCGCAAATATTGGAATCATTGAACTTATCCGCGACGGCAAAACTGAGATTTTAGAGCCGAAGGGTTACCGTCATTTTTAGCAACTTGCCCCGTCTCAAAAAACTTTTCAAAAAAGACGCGAGACATTGGTTTTTGACATGTACTTATAATTCATCTCACTTTGCGGCATAGAATTTTATTGTAAACAATTTTGAAATGCGAACTTCGACGCATACAACGGCAGCGGCACTCTCGTACCCGAAATCTTGAAAGTAGAGCAAACGTGTTGCGTTTTTGAGGGACATTCTAAAAATGAGTATTAAGAAATCAGGAACATTCTTGCATCAAGTTTCAACGCTTGTTTCGTTTGTAACAGTTGTCATTCTCGGACTTTCTGCGGGCGCAATGTTGACTGAAGCAGTAGTTTTAGTTCAATTTTGGCATTCTTTATCACCCAGCGAGTTTCTCAAATGGTTTGCTGAAAACGAGGCTGCTCTAGTTCCGTTCTTTGGTTCGCTGCAAACTGGAAGTGTGATTTTGATATTAGCCACTACTGCCTTGTTTTGGTTTCAAGATCATCGCGGAAAATACTTATCTGCATTGTCCACGCTGCTTGTTGTTGCGGTGATAATCATCTTTTTTCTGTATTTTCAGAAAGCCAATGCAAGTTTCGTAACGGCGAGCGTCGCGCTCGACGATGTCAAAAACGAACTTTCACGCTGGGCTTTTTGGCAATGGATTCGCACAGCGTTGGGTATTGGAGCCTTTGCTTCGGCAATTTCCGCAATCTCGCAGGAGAAATGAACCGGGTGAAAACTTCCCATCGTTCGCCCGTTTCTCTGTCTTCCAAGTAAATGACGCCAGTTGGAGTCCGGCACGATGCTCCATTCTTTGCGGCTCAGCCGCTCTATTTGCTGAAAAGCTGTGCTTTTCCGCAGAGTCGTTGTCATGAGATCGCGGCTATGCCGCCGGGCGGCTATCGGTGCAGCTGCGCCTTATCGCAAATAGATGGGCATAGCCCAAAACACTAGATCACTTCGCCGTCAGCAATCCCGCGTAGCTCGCCCGGTAGTAGTAGGCCACGAAACTATTTGCCAGGACGAGGAAGATCGCGACCGGCAGACCCGTGCGGTCGACGAAGGCGTGGAAAAAGAAGATGTTCACGATGATCGGAGCTACCACCACCGTAGCGAGCGGAACGAAACGGCCCACGACAAAGGCGATGCCGCAGACGAGTTCGGTGACCTTCAGCAGCGGAAAGAAGTAGCCGACGGACGCGAGTCCTTCGTTAAATGTCTTAACCGTGCCGGTCATCGGGGGTATTGGAAAAAGGTTGAAAAGAAAAGTAATGGAGGCAAAAAGAAACAGCAGCCCCATCAACGTGCGGACAATGATCATTGCGATTTTCATAGTGTTTTAATCAATCCGTAAAGTGTGATTCTAACGAGAATATTTCGTCTTGCCGAGAAAATAGCACATAGTGTTATTTGTAGGCAATTTTACTACTTGCCACTCACGCAAGCAGTTATCCTTGCGGTCCAGTCAGGATAGCGGAACGGCGAAACCGTAGAGCCGCAAGCGGCATTACAATTGGGAATGCTTACGGTCCAGTCATCGCGGCCAATATATTGGCTTAAAATATTGTTACGCAACTATATATTGTGCTTGCCTAAAACGGGCATTTAATATTAAATTATACATAGACAGAAGGAGGGATATCCGTTTGCTTACAGGGCGAGTTTTGCTTTTGAACTTTTCTTACGAGCCTCTCGGCACCGTAGGAGTTGCCAAGGCGGTTTGCCTGTGGTTTCGCGGCGCCGTTTTTGTCGAGGAAAACGATGGCGACAATGTTCTTCATTCCCCTTCTACGACCTTTCCCGTGCCGTCGGTAGTCCGCCTGCGACATTACGTGCATGTGCGTCGTAATCGCCGCGAAACTACGATGAAGCGTGCCCGCGTCTATATTCGAGACCGTTACCGGTGCCAGTATTGCGGTGACCACAAACATGCGAAGGACCTCACGCTCGATCACATTTTGCCGCGTGCACAGGGCGGCGAAAGCACCCCGGCCAACCTTGTCACTGCATGCGTAAAATGCAATCAGCGAAAAGGTAATCGAACGCCGGAACAGGCCCGCATGCCATTGCTTACATCGCAGAAGCTGTTGCGGCTTGGCCTGGATCATGTCCTGCTTTGCCACTACGCCGAATCGCGTCCGGAATGGAAGAAATATCTGTTTATGGACGAGACCGAGGCTGAGGAAGCATTGGAAATGATCGCCGCATAGACCGGTGGAAAGCTTATGCAATCCGCCGCCATGGTTGGGTAGCTGAGACAGATTACAGTTGGTTTGAAAAACCAGAGAGGTTGATGCAATGCCAACCCCAACCAGAACCATTTTGGATTTTCGATTGGCGATTTTGGATGGTTCGAGTTCCCTTCCAGTCTAATAAACAACAAAAACCTGATAGCATAGGTTTACTCTTCATAGGAAAGGAGAATTCGTATGCTTGAACGAATCGTTGACGGACGGACCGATCTTGTTTTCGACCATATCGCCGCCGGTAATTCGGCGGCATCGGCGGACAAGAACGCCGTATCGCTTATAAAATGGTGTGCGTATTACGGCGACGTAAGCGCAATAAAACATATGCTGGCGAATGGCGAATCGCTCGAATCGCTCGGCGAAAATTTTGATCTCAACGGGGCGTGCTTTCACGGACATTGGCGGCTCGCGCAATATCTGATCGAATGCGGTGCGGATGTGAATCACGCTCTTCCCGACACCGGCGAGACACCGCTGCACGCCGCGGCGTCAAAGGCGAACGACCCGCGATACGACCATGTGATAAAGATCTTGCTTGTGAATAAGGCCGACCCGAACCGGGCGACGCGTGCCGGGATCGAGACCGGATCGCTTATGCGCGATGCGCGAACTAAAGGCGAGACACCTCTTCACCGGGCGGCTGCGTTTGCGACATTCGAGGCGGTGACAATGCTGACCGTTGCGGGTGCGAACATCGAGGCCGAGGATGCGAACGGTGATTCGCCGCTGGCGTGGGCGAGTTGGCATTTGCGGCCGGCGTCGATACTGCGGCTTCTCTGTTATGGCGGGCATCGCATAACGGACGGACATGTCGCTAGATATACGGGTGATCACGGGTCAGGGTTTAGCGGGATGGAAAGAAGCTTACTGGGTGAACCGCATGTATGAGGAAAAGAAACGACTATCAATTCCGTCTGTTCGCTCCGAATAATATCGCGGCAAGTTTGATCGCGGATTTTACCGATTGGAAAGATATCGCCATGGAAAAAGGCGATGATGGGTATTTTCAAACGATGCAGTCGCTGGCCGACGGAGCTTATCAATATCGATTCAAGATCCGATCTAAAAGCTGGTTCAACGAAGAGGATGAATGGAAAACGATAACCGATCCGTATGCTTCGAATGTCGATCCTGAGACACAGAACGCGTTCCTCATCCTGAAGGACGGCAAGAAGATAGTTGACGAATATGTCTGGAAGTCGGACGGCGTTCATCTGTCGGTCAACAGCCAGTTGGTCATTTATGAGCTGCACGTTGGCGATTTTTCGGGCGGCGAAGAAGACGGCTATACGCGCGGAAAATATACGGACGTTATCGCCAAGCTGAATTATCTGGCCGATCTCGGCGTCAATGCCATCGAGTTGATGCCGCTCAAATCGAACCCGGGCGATTTCAATTGGGGATATTCGCCTATCCACTATTTCACGCCTGAAGAAAATTTCGGCTCCACAGAACAATTGAAGGAGTTGATCGACAAATGTCACGGCTTGGGAATTCGGGTGATAGTTGACGGCGTGTATAACCATGCAAGCACTGAAAACGCTCTAAACCAGATCGATCACGATTACTGGTATCGCCGCGAAGGTAAGGACCCGGAGCAAAACTGGGGGCCGGAATTCAATTATGAATTGATAGACGAAAAACTTGACGTCAACCCGGCGATGGTTTTCATTGCCGATTCGATCCGGTTTTGGACAATGGAATACAGGATAGACGGCATCAGGTTTGACGCTGCAAAACAAATCGACAACTTCGACGCCCTGCGCGGGTTTGTGCGAAACGCTCGCGAGATGTCGGACATGAAGCCTTTTTTTACGGTAGCTGAATTTATTCCGCCCACACCTGAGATCACGGAACCGGCCGGCCCGGTCGAGAGCTGTTGGAACGATAGTTTTATGTACGCCGTAGTGGAATATCTTGCCGGCGAGGCTCTGAATCTGGAAAAAATGAAGGACGCGATCGACTCGACGCGTCTAGGCTTTGAAGGCGTGACGAGCGTGACAAATTATCTAGCCAATCACGATCAGAACCGGCTGTTTCGAAAGCTCGGCGAACGCGGGATTTTGGACGCGGAGCTTTATACACGGGCGAAGCTTGGGGCATTGATATTGATGACCGCCGTCGGCGTTCCGATGATCTGGATGGGAGAGGAATTCGGCGAGCACGTGCCGATGTCCGAGCAAAGCAACAAGATAAATTGGACGCTGCTCGAAAACGAACCGAACAAGGAATTGTTTAATTACTACAAGACGCTGATTGGGCTGCGAACCGCCAACACGGCGTTTCAGTCGACGAACATCGAATTCTTTCACGAAGACACTGAGTGTGGCGTGCTGTGCTTTCATAGATATGATGACGCGGGAAACGGGGTTGTTGTCGCACTGAATCTTTCGGACGACGATTTGGAAAACTACACTATCCCGAACTTTCCGCTCGACGGCACTTGTCGTGAATGGACGGCAGACCACGAGGTTGAAATTACGGCAAATGGATTGACATGCGACCTATCGCGACGCGAAGGTTTGGTGTTTACAAAATCGTGACTACGAGGTTTCCCGATTGACTCATATCCCTAAGATTACAGGTTCGAATCCTGTTTCCGCGACCATTACGTACGACAGACTGTTAGTCTGTCGCGTCAGGCCAGGCAGTTTGAAGTGCGGTACGGCTATTCAGCTGTTCGGAGGAGGAGATTATTGAAAGTTTGACTTTGGCCTAAAACAAACGTGCCTGCTTTAGGCGCAAGGCATAAAAAACCGCTTTTTTGAAAATTCAGTGACCGCTCCGATTACTTCAGGAGTTTCAAATCCCAAGTTCTAGGCGCTTTCGCTTTTTACGTTTTCACCGGCGTCGGACTGTCCCGGAATTTCCTCGGCGAAGTAAAGTTTTTTTGTGTTCTCGACGTTATTAGGCTCAACGGCAAATAGCAGGTCGGCGATGTCGTCGGCGTGTTCTTCTTCGACCGCAAGGATTGTCTCGATCAGGCGGCGCGTTGTCGGGTCTTTGTCGCCAAAATAGGTGATCATTTCCCGATAAGTTTGGATCGCGATGCGCTCGGCGACGAGATCTTCGCGAAGCATGTCTTCGAGCGAATTGCCTTCGACATATTCGGAATGACTCGCAGCGGCTATTTTTGAAGGATCCATTTCCGGCTTGCCGCCAAGTTGTTTGATGCGCTCAGCAATCCAGTCGGCATGCTGCTGTTCCTCATTGGAATGCTCCAGGAATTCGGTGGCGGCACCGTCTTTATGAATTCCGGATGCCATAAAATAATGAAAGCGATAGCGTAGTACGCATACTATTTCAGTGGCCAAGGCTCCGTTGAGTATCTTGACGGCTTCGTCTTTGTCAAGCGAGTAATCGGGTGTTACTGCTCCTTCCTGAATTTCAGTGCGGGCCCGCTGGCGAATTGTTTTTATGTCAGTTAAAACACTCATTGTCCTTATTCCCCTTTTCCATAGATTGAATAGATCAGTTTGATTTTATGGAATTGGAACGTAGGTAGCAACAGAAATATGAAAAGATATGAGTGGGAAACCGAGATTTTGTCCCTGTTGTGTGCATTCGAAAGCACCACGATATCTCGCGACGCTTGGAAACATGCGGAAGACCTGACTGTAGCCCTGTGCTACCTTTCACATCACGATCTTGAAATAGCGACGAAAAAGATGCGAAGCGGAATCTTCAAACTGCTGCGTTCATTCGGCGTTGATCTCAGGACGGAAATACCGTATCACGAAACGCTTGCCGGTTTCTGGATGCGAACGGTGGCGGATTTCAACGCGTCGAAGAACGGCCCTTCCCTGCTCGACAAGGTAAATGAGGTGGTCGCGAAATACGATAAGGATTATCCGCTCCGGTTTTATAGAACCGAGCTTTTGTTCTCGGATGAGGCGCGGGCGAAGTTTGTTGAGAACGGTCTTTCCTTATCTAAAACTTCACCCAGCGACACAAAACGAAAGGAACTCTGAATTCTTGAACGGTTTGAGCTATTATTGTTTCTGATCTCGAGAAACGGCGATCTTATGCTCAAATTTTTTAACACTTTATCCCGGCAGGTGGAAGAATTTCACCCGCTCGAAGAAGGCAAGGTGCGGATGTATATCTGCGGGCCGACCGTCTGGAATTTTGCACATGTAGGCAATTTTCGAACATTTGTTTTTGGCGACGTTCTGCGGCGTTATCTGAAGTTCAAGGGCTATGCGGTGACACACGTATTCAATCTCACTGATATCGACGACCGAATCATAAACGAAGCTGCAAAACGCGGGATCAGCATCGACGAATTCACGGCGCCGTATATCCAGTATTTCTGGGAGGATTTCGACGCTCTCGGCAACGAGCGGCCTGAGGTGACGCCGCGTGCGACGCATCATATCGCGGAGATGATCGAGATCATCCTCAAGTTGATCGAAAACGGCCATGCGTACGAATCCGAAGGCTCGATCTATTACCGCATCACGGCGTTTCCCGAATACGGCAAGCTGTCGAAGATCAATTTTTCGGGCAACATTACGGGCGGGAGCGAACGCATCGACACCGATAAATACGACAAGGAGGACGCTCGCGATTTTGCACTCTGGAAGCTTGTCGGCGAGGATGAAGAGCCGGGCTGGGATGCACCTTTTGGCCGCGGCCGGCCGGGCTGGCATATCGAATGTTCGGCCATGTCAATGAAATATCTCGGCGAGACGTTCGACCTCCACGCCGGCGGAATGGACTTGCAGTTTCCGCACCACGAAAACGAGATCGCCCAGAGCGAAGGCGCGACCGGAAAGCTGTTTGCGAAATACTGGCTGCACAGCGAGTTTTTAAAGATCGACGACGTGACAATGTCTAAATCGAAGGGGAATTTCTTCACCTTTCGTGATCTGCGAGAGCAGGGCTATTCGGCGTTGGCAATACGATATTTGCTGCTGTCCGTGCCGACACGGAAGCAACTGAACTTTACCTTCGAAGGCCTCCAGGGAGCGGAATCGACTGTCGAACGTCTGCGGAATTTTCGTCAGCTTGTCACCGAAGCGAAAACCGCGGAAGGCTCGGACTTGCAAGCTGCCGCCAGCGTCACGAAAGCCCTGACGGATTTTGAAGAGTCGATGGATGACGATTTCAACACCGCCGCCGCCCTCGCCGCTATACACGATCTGGTCCGTGAAATAAACACGCTCATGGCCGGCGACGGCCTGCTGTCAAAAGACCGCGAAGCAGTGCTCGATGCTATTGCTAAATTCAATTCGGTTCTTGGCATTTTCGGCGAGACCAAAGATGAGTCGCTCGACGCGGAGATCGAGGCTCTTGTCGAGGAACGCCAGGAGGCACGAAGGCAACGAAATTTTGCCCGTTCCGATGAGATCCGCGATCTGCTGGCTGAGAAAGGAATTGTGCTTGAAGACACCAAAGATGGTGTACGATGGAAGCAGAAATAGATGGAAGACTTTCGCGAACAATGCCGACGCCAGTTGGAACGAAGCCTTGAACAACGGCTAAAATATGGTTTTTTCCGTCAATACAAGCCCGTTTTGGACGATGCTCCATCGCGTGTTTTTCAAACAATGAAAGAGTATCGCGAGTGGGCCGACAAAAATCTTCCCCGCTACCTCGGATATAAGATCGCAAAGAAAGACGGAAATATCTAACCGCGCCTACTTTCAACTGCAACAAGCCGTCGAGGTTGCCGATGCGTTCTCCAAACACAAAGTCGAATTTATGTTCATCCGGCAAAAGCGGGGCTAATATACTCGGCTATCCCTCGACTACTCAAGATGTGCAACTATTCCCAAAAAAAGATCACGACAACGGACGAGAAATTGTCCTTGCCCTTCGCGAACTTGAATTTCAAATTTCCTCGGAAACTGAGCAACAAATCGTCGCTGGTGTCGATTTTGTTCAGCTTAAGACCGGGCCGTTCGATTTGGATCTTGTCTTCGCACCCGATGGTATTGAAAGCTTCGAAAAGGCCCGAGATCGTATGCATTTGATCGACGCATTCCCCGTTGCTAATATTCGGGACATCATTGCCAGCAAGAAAGCGTCAGGACGCGAAAAAGATTTAATCGATCTTCCTCTGCTTGAAGATTTTCGGGAAGAATTTGAAAAGAAAATGCGGGGTGAGCCGAAAACCGCTATTGACATCGCGATGGAGAAATCCAAGAATGATCCTTAAGGTTCTTGGCCGTTCTTGACACCTATTTTCTCACTTCGGCAACAAACGCCTTCAATCCATTTACGTCGATCGTTCGCGGCTCGCCGACTTTGAACCCATGATCTAAAAGATAATTAAGAGGCGGGTGTTTTTTGTTCCAATGCGTATCTCGGAACGCAATCCAAAATCGTTCGCCGCTCATCTCTTCGGGGGTTGCGCTCCGCACATCATCAAAACCGCGCGGCAGAAAATACGCTTTGTCCTCGGTCATCTCAGGCATTCCGTTGACCTTCAGGATCTGAAAATTATGATTGTTTCGGGTCGCAAACCAGAAATGGTAGGCGATCAGGTCCTCGAACACATAAACGGTTTGAGGTTTATCGGCGGGAATTTGTTCAGCTAGACTCTCCCACGCGCACCATATAAATTGAGGCTTTTCAGCACGCATGTGGACGACGAAGGCGATAGCTATCAGCGCATAAAGCGAGGCGATAAGTACATATCGTAGCGGTTTTATAGCGATAGATGTTATGAAGATTGCAATGATAATGATTATCGGCGCAAAGACAATAATTAGGTGCCGCGAACCCCAAATCGATACCGGCAGCAGCCAGCTCGCAATGAACGCGATCGTCAGCGGTACGAGCGAAAACACGCTCGTAAGGAAGGTAGCATCTTTTTCTTCCGCGTTCTTAAGATTGCGAAGGTAAATCACCTTTGCGGCGGCGATCAGCAGCAAAAGCGGGATAACGACAAGGAATATTGAGCTTGGGTCGGCACTGCTCTGTTGGTAATAAAACGGCTCGATGACGTCGAAGGCAAAATCAAAAATGCCCGCGAAACGGGGCTTTGCGATCCAGCCGATGTTTTTCTCGATGCCGGGGCCCGGCTCAGCGAAACGTATAATGGCGAATATCCATGGCAGGAAGGCGGCAAGTGTCACAGCAAACATTAGCAGGATGCGGAGGAACTTTATCCGCTGGGCGATAAGGATCGCAACAACCTCGGCAATGACCACCAGCCAGCCGAAATAGTGAGTGTAAACGAGCAGGATATTGACGATGGTGAGCAGCCAGAAATTTTTACCGCGAAAATAGAATCGTGAAAAAAGCCATATCGAAAAAAGTGAAAGGCACAGCAAAAGGCTGTACATCCGCACTTCCTGAGCGTATTTGATCAGCGAACCGTTCACCGAAAAAAGGCTCAGGGCGACGATCGCGGCAGGCGGTTTGACCTTCAATTCCCTACAGAGCATCCAAAAAGGAAACAGTGAGATTATAGAGAAAATGACCGGAAGCAGCCGCAGCCATGGTAGACTTTCACCGCCGAGAAGGATCCATGATTTGAGCAAAGCGTAGAAAACGGGCGGGTGAATGAGGTCTTTCGCAGCAAACGAAACAAGAGCTTCCCATGAATGCTCGGTCGCATGGACGCTGAAGATCTCGTCGAACCAGAGGCACGAATCCGCCATGCCCCAGAAGCGAGACAGAGCATATAAAGCACAGATCAGCGCAATTATCAGGGTGTTTTGCGTTTTTGTGAACTCGGTCATGTACAGGAGCCGGAGTGCATAGTTTGCGTTGTAAGCGCAGGTGGCTGCAAACAGTTTTTATTTAGTTGATTTGCTTGCGAATCGCTTCGCAATCGGGGCAAGCGGAACGTTTGCACTCCAGTCGTCAAAGCTTCACGCCGTCGCAGAGTTCTCCGTCGATGCTTGTGTAAAAAAGCGGTACTTCTTTGAACGTATCTGTGTCG
>JAYSON010000328.1:0-5765 GCA_043722725.1 Chloracidobacterium sp. | reverse complement strand
GATGCGTTTTCCGTAACGGTTACTATCTCCTCAACCCGGCCTGCTTTTAGCGAGATCTCGATGACGGCATCTTGATTCACGACCAGGGTAATTCCTGTTTGAACGTGCTTGGAGAAGTTAGCAGCTTCAACCGCAACCTCGTATGCGCCGGTGGGCATATTTACAAACTTGTATCGCCCATCGCCGCCAGAAGTCGCGGTCCGGGAAAAACCCGTGTCGAGATTGCGTGCCGTGACCGTTGCGCCCGGGATGACCGACTGCCTTTCGTCTAAAACGGTTCCTGATATCGATCCCGTTGACGATTGGGCGAAAGCCATTCCAAAACTACTCAGAATCAGCGCCGACATAAACAACAACTTAAGAGACTTAATCATCGTTTTCTCCTCCGCGAAGTTAAATTGAAAATAGTAAGAAAGACTAATCAGACGAATTAATATTAGTAATACATTTACTGCGCCGACGCAACTTTTGTTCCAACTGGCAAGTGAAGATAATGCTGCGTCTTTCCAAATTCAGAACCTGAAATCGTATATAAAAACGCGATTTATTCAAAAAAATGGAGATTCAGTCAGCGGAAGTTTGTCAAACAGTTTACGGAGTTGTAAGAGGCTGGGGCATTTTGCTGAAAACTGCGATAAATGAATATCGCCGGTAAAGCGGGATTACCGAGAACTTGCCCAGGCCTTTTGTTTCCAGTGTTTCGAGGTAGGGAAACAGGCCGGTCTGGAATTGAACCTGAAACGCGTTCAGCCAAGTTTTCAAAAGCCTTTGAAAAGTTCGCGGCAGTTCCTTTTGATCGTAGAAATCGACGATAAAAAGCTGGCCGCCGGGTTTGAGGTTTTTTAATGCATTTTCGATAGATTCACGCCACGGCGGGATCATCGAGATCGAATAAGAAAAGAATATCTTGTCGAACGGTTCGGATAGATAAAAGGTCTCATCGAACGAAAAATCGTCGGCGAGAGCAGTTTTCAATGTGATATTTTTTGCCCCGGCACTGTCAGCCTTTGACTGTGCAGTTTCGAGCATCGCGGCGGAGGCGTCCAGGCCATAGAGCTTTGAATTGGGACGGCGTTTGGCGAGAACAATTAGGTTTCGTGCAGTGCCGCAGCCAACCTCCAGCACATGTTCTTCAGGCTGAACGTTCATTTCTTCCAGCAATTGATCGCGGCCGAGCAAATAGTATTTACGCGTTAGGTCGTAAAAGTACCGCTGGAGGCGATACATCCGATCCATATTTTCAAAAGCGTCAGACATAAAATCAGTTAGCCACAGAGGACACAGATAAAGAAGAGAAAAAGTGCCTATTTCTCTGTGTTCTCTGTAGCTAGTTCTTCAATTCATATAAGTGAAAGCCACCGTAGATCGATGCACGATCTTGTTTGAAAAGACTTTTCGAAAACTCTTTCTCGTAATGGAATTTTGCACGCAGATCGGCTGGCAGATTTGTTTCGATGGGCGAAGCGGCACTGGCGGTGCGGAAAATTATCCGTGCGCCCGGCTCGGCTTTATCCGCGATCGCGGACCATAATTCGGTCATGGTTTCAGCATTCATCCAGTCCTGAGCGTCCAGGAATACAAAACGATTGAATGTGCCAGAATCTCCATTTTTTATCTCATCGGTAGCTGAACCGATCTTTGTGGTCAAACGATGAGCGTTTGATTTCAAAATCTCATAGTTTTCTTTTTTTAGATATTCGGGTATGGCCTGGCGGTTTTCGGTGTCGTATTTTCGGGCAAATCCCTGCCACGCAAAGTAGTTGTCCTGAATCGGAAAGTCGCACGCCAGACGTTTTGTCCGGTCACGATAAATATCGATTATGGTTTTGCCTTCGGACAGGCCCTTCTTGAGTTCGTCGTATTGCTGTGGCGGAATGCCGAGACCGAACATCGTAACCGGCAGTTTGCCGAGCGTTCTTATAATAAAATTATCAAAAAACGGATCGATATATTTTGTGTAAAGATCTTCCTGTTCTTCGAGTGACTTGCCTTTCAAGACCTCTTCCGGCTTACAGCCGAAAAGCCCCGAAAGCGAGTGAAAAAAACGAAGGAAATATCCGTTTCGCGAATGTTCGTAAAGACCTGCATTCGTGAAGAAAGTAATGCGGTCGCCATAAACAAGGCTGCCGCCAAGCGTATTGGACTCCCAGAAATTTCGCGTATTTTTGTTGAGATTTTTAGCTATGAACCTAAGGTAACTGCTTCGCGTGTTCTTGCCTTTGCCGTGACCGAAGAAATCGAAGAAATCTTCGTAAGATGGAAGATGTTTTAACGCGGCTAGCTTTAGATTTAGCAGGAAAATATGATGGCGGTTGAGATCGACGGCCGTAACAGATTCGGGGCTTTCGATCAGATAATTCAACGCATTGCAGCCGCCGGAAGAGATTGTTAAGACGCGGGAATTCGAATCAAGTTCCAGTGCCTGTAGATCGACACGCGGATCTTCCCAGATTTGGTTGTAGACAAAAGCATCAAACCAAACTGCGAAGAGCTTTTGCAAAAGTCCTTGTTTAGATGAAATTTTCTCGTTCTGAACGGCCGAGTGAAGTGTTGTTTCGCTCATTAAAAAAAAGGCCTACTCGTTTGCCATCACCTCAACCGGATCGATCGCCGAGGCACGCCATGCCGGATAGAGAGCACCGACAAGGCTGCCAGCTATCGCGATCAGGACCGCTGTGCCGACCCAGCCCGAGCTGAATTCGAAGGTAAGTTCGAAGCCGCGCCCGATTCCGACGGATGCCGCAAACGCGACGATTAGGCCAAGCAAAACGCCGAGTACGCCAATCATAAACGCTTCGCCCTCGATGGCCCGAATAATGAACGCCTTTGAAGCTCCGAGGGATTTCAGGATGCCGATCTCCTTCCGGCGTTCCGTAACGGTCGTGTACATCGAAAGCAATACGAATATCGTGCTGACAAAAGCTCCGAGACCGACAAGTATCTTCAGAAACGTATTTAAAGCAGGAATTCGTTCCTGTGCGTCGATCACTAAGTCACGCGTAAGATTGATCTTGTTTCCAGGCAGAACTTCGTTAATGCGCGCGGCAACCGCGTCGACATCTGAACCGTCGCGAAGCTTCAAGAGTATGTAAGTACATTTACCTTTTGCTTCAAGGGCGTCCTGCATGGCGGCAAGCGACATTTTTATTCGCGAACCCGACGGCGGTGCAAAAACGCCGACAACCTTGTATTTTTTGCCGCCAAAAAGGTCGATTCTCTCGCCGAGGGCAAGCTTGTCTTCGGTCATCTGCCGATGGTCCAGAATAACTTCGTCATTTGCCTGCGGTTCGCGGCCCTCGAGGAGATACATGCCGTTCATCTCGGCAAACAGCTGCCAATCGACTCCGTCAAGCTGCTGAATACCGAAGCGGCCTTTCGTGCTTGGCGTAACGTAGCGTATGACTGGAACCGCCGACTGGACACCTTCGATCTCCAAGAGCTTTTGGACATACGCCGTACTGACCGACGCATTTGAGCTCGTCATTTCCATGGCACCAGCTCGTGTAAAAACGATCTCTGCCTTCCAGTTAGCTGCCCGTTTCGCCATTTCATTCGTCATGCCGCGAGCCAAACCGGTGAAGAGCACCACGAGTATGACGCCCAACGCAACACCGATCACGCTGATGAGTGTGCGGAATGGGCGAACTTTGAGATTTGCTAGTACGAGTTCGAGCATTAATTCAACTTTACCGCAAAGACGCGGAGATGCAGAGAGGAGACAGTCGAAGACATATCATATGCCGTCTTCAATTTCGCTGCGTACCGAAAACTTCATCGCTTAACAATTCATTAACAAAATCAAAATCCTTTGCTTTTTCGACACCGGTAAACAATTCATTTCTACTCTGAAAATTTTCGTAGATCTTGTCGTAGGTTGCGAACAATCGGTCGGTGGAGGCCTCGCTAGTATTCGCACGAGCGGTTTCGAGCGCCTTCGCGACCTTGCTTACCCGCAACGGTTCATTTTCCACGACTTCACGTATTGCATCGGCAAATCGTTGCCCCGTCGGTTCAACCAACCAGGCATTCTCATTTGTTGCATAGGAAAGAATCCCGCCGGCGTTCGGAGCAACAGTTGGAACGCCCGAAGCCATTGCTTCCAGCGGCGCGATGCCGAATGGTTCTTTCGGATTCGGATGCACAAAAATGTCGGCATTTGCGTAATAATTCGCCAAAGTTTCCTTTTCCAAATGCCCGAGCTGAACGATCTTACCGGGGGCATACTTTTCGGCTTGCCGTTTCAGCCAATCGAGCTGCGGCCCGGCTCCGGCGACTAGAAGTCGATAGTCCTGTTTCCCGTCCGTCGCGAGAATCTTCATCAGATCGACAAGCAGCCCGATGTTTTTTTCGGGCGAGACGCGTCCGGCATAAAGTAAAATGATCGCGTCTTCGGGTATCCCGGAGAGCTCCAGCATTTCGCGTCTAACACCGTCTGACTTTCGATCCGGAGTAAAATGAACCGAATCCACGCCACGCGGACAGACAAAGATTCGTTCGCTAATCGGAACATACGGTGCTTTGAAGAAACGCCAGCACCGATTCAGGAAAGCGTCGCTGCGACGTGGATTTTTTTCCGAAGACAGAGCCTCATGGAATTCCTCGGCAGTGTAAGTCGAATTAGCGATGTGATAATCGAAACTCGGTGCTATGTAATTGCCTATCACCCGCCCCGCAAACCATTTACCAAGCCGGCCGTTTGTCACAAATGAGCTGACACTATCGTCCATCCGCTCGCATGAGAAATGGACGAGCATTGCGCGGCCGAGCCTTTTGAAGTAGTTTGTGCGAACCATCGCACCAAGCAAACTTAGCGTATATTTGTCTGTTACCTCGATCATGTCCGGCATTTCCGCAAGCAGGATCTTTCGAATGATCGAATTCTTCACCATATATTGCCACGGCATCATGATGCGGTAGCGCTTGTCGAAAAGCGGAGAGTATTTGGCTGGAACGTAGTAAATCTTGGCGAAGGGATTGACGTCCTCGACTTCTTCCTGCTCGCCGGGAACTATCAGTCTCACAAGACGCTGATGCCGTTCGGCCGCGGCAAGAAGATTATTGAAACTCGTACTGATGCCGCCCGACGCTTTGTGATAATAGTTCGTTATATGGACGGATTTTATGGGCATAAACGATGCGGGTCGATGGGTCGGCTAAGGGTGTGATCGACGCCTGGAAAGACGATGTTTTGATTTAATAGGCTGGCCCCGATGGATCCGGTCGAAGGGAAAAGTTTCGAAAGCGATACCACCATTATTTTTGATCGAAAATATAAGATGCCGCCGCCAATAAATAGGTTTCTTGTATTGTCATGAACTATATCACCCTCAGGAACCTGCTCACAAAAATCGGCTGCCAACAGCCATAGTTAAAAGTAGTTGTTAGGCCGAACCCTAACTCTTTTTGGTTCGACGCCAAGTCCAGACCAATGGGAACGAAATGAATTCGAGAGCGAGCCACGGCATCCGTTTAAGGTCAAACCAAAGCGATTGCTCGCTTTCATCTTTTACGAGAAGGGCTCCGCGACGCATGGCGAAGAGATTAAAAACAGCGGATATCGCAGAAACAATGATCGATATCGTAATCGCTTTACCTTTTCCAGTTACACCGGTTTGGTTGTCGTACACGGTTTGCACACCAAATTCCACTAAATGACTAAACACCGCTAGCATAATCGGAACAGTCAACACGGCGTGCCAGGGTGGCTCGACCTTGCTGAATGATTGAATTATGGCACCGTTCACACCTCCAAAAACGAAGCGAAA
>JAYSON010000327.1:0-8236 GCA_043722725.1 Chloracidobacterium sp. | reverse complement strand
TTTATTGCGAGACAGCTTGACGGCAAAAAAGGCGCGATCGTTGTGCTAAACCCACAGAACGGCGATATCCTTGCGATGTTTTCGAACCCGTCATTCAATTTATCCGAAGCTCAAAACCTCGAAGATTACTTAAAGTTAGAGGGCAACAAACGTGATAAACCGCTGCTAAACCGTGCAACTCGTGAATTCTATGTTCCCGGCTCAACCTTCAAGACCTTCACGATGATCTCGGCGTTTAGAGCAGGAAAGCAGAATTCTGTTTTCCCTAGTTATCCGGGTGGTTTTAAGCCGACAAGCGGCTCGCGGCCGATAGTCGATGCTACTCAAAAGCTGCAGCCGGATGGAAGCGTCACCGGAGCGTGCGATGGAGGCTGTCAGGAAAAAGACATTACGTTTGCCTACAAGGTGTCGAGCAACCAGTACTTTGCTCAGCTTGCCATCGAACTAGGCCGCGAACGGATGCGGGAAACAGCGGCCGTGTTCGGAATCGGCGGTGTCGATTCGCCGGACGACGCACTGCTGCAAAAGTTCTTTCCGAACATTTTGAACACCAGCAATCCGGCGATTGCGTCGGCAATAGCGCCGCAGCAATCGACGATTGTTACAGGCAAGGAAATTTCACTGTTCGATCTCGGGCTCGAAGGCATGGGCCAGGGCTATGCAGGCCAAATGACGCCGTTTCAGATGGCGTTGATTGCGTCGGTACCGGCGAACATGGAAGGCAAACTGATGAAACCGCGAATCGAGGCTGATCAGCCGCCGCAAATGTTCGCACAGGTGCTTTCGCCGCAGCAGGCCGCCGCCGTCCGGGCTATCATGTCAACCGTGACGGAAGAGCCGGGCGGAACCGGGACAGTGATCTCAAGCAAATTGGCAGGGACCGGAATCCGGACAGGCGGCAAGACTGGCACGGCCGAAAAGCAGGCACCGCTCTACGACGAGAAAACCGGCAAACTGCGGACCATAAAGAAAAAGCGAAAGAACGACGCCGGGCAATGGGTGGAATATGACGCTCCGATCATGTACGAGCGCACGGATAGCTGGTTTATAACGATCGCACCGCTCGAAAAGCCGCAGGTTGCCATAGCCGTGGTCGTCGAAGGCGGCGGATTCGGTGCAAGAACGGCGGCTCCGATTGCAGCAAATGTTATTTTGAAGGCCCGCGAATTGGGACTTCTCGGAGATCAATATAAGCCAAAAGCTCCGGCGTTTACACCTAAACCAAAGAAAAAAAATCGTTAATTACGAAGAAGTAAACGAAAAGTTGAACTCGGAACTTATAAAGCATGCCAGAGCGTGGACCGAAAACTTGAAGAACCGCACTTCGTCACATTTTTTCATCCTCATACTGATCGTCATTCTGGCGTCGATATCGCACTACGCGATCTATTACGGCGGTTTGATTCGGGGCTATGAAACGTCAGGGTTCACCGCAGTACGAAATATCGGACTACTCAGTCTGCTGGCGATCCTGCCCGTTTTCCTAAAGAGGTTCGCGAAGTTTGAGGGAAATTGGACGGTCTACACGTCAGCCATTTTATTATTTTCAATCGGCTTAACCATTCAATACAGGTTGTTTAGCGATCCGGAATATATTTCGCGCAAGGACAAGGCCGAGGCCCGCCAGCAAAAGATAAAGACGCTTCAGCTCCACTATATTCAAGAGAATTACTCGGCCGAAAAGAAGCAGATGATGGGCCTTCCTGCGACACCTCCATCGCCCGTCGATCTTTCGAGTGAAACGCCGAGGCCGTCGACGGACGACAATCTGAGCAGCGTGCTTTTGTCCGGCAAAACGATTAATCCGCTCCTTGGCATCTTGGGGTTGATCACTGCGTTGCTTTTGCTAAAGCGGGATAAGTTTATTGAACTGTTGCAAAAGAATGGCTTCTTGATCGTTTTGTTGACTCTTGGGCCGCTTATCGTTGCCGCGATTACGTCGCGGGCTGGCAAATCGATCGGAAACATGACGCCATGGGAACCAGCGAAAATACCGTTTTTGATAGGTTTTGCGGCGATTCTCGCAGTACTTTACAAGAATCTTGCCCGCACGTATTGGGGCGTTCCGAGGGCAAAGGATGTCGTGCCACTCGTTTTCATGGCAATACTTCCCTTCGTGCCGTTTTTTGTACTCAAGGATTTCGGGCAGATGATGGTATTTAGCGGCGTTTACGCAACGCTTTACCTGATTGCGGTAAGACGGTTTTCGCAGCGTTTTGTACTGGTTGGGAGCGTGATGGTCGTGGTCGGAATTCTTATAGTCGGTGCATTGCCGGAAAAAACGCAGGAGACGATCCCGTTGCTGCCGACGCTTGCACGGCCGGTGAAACAGGTTTTACCCGATCGCATCCAACAGCGGTTTCACCTGTGGCTCGACGGCTTTAACCCGCCTACGCCGGATACCGAATGGTGGAAGGGAGACTACGACGATTATTATAAGAAGCTTGTCGAGAAGGACCCGAATCTGCCGCAAATGCTCGAAGAAGATCCGGATCTTCAACGCACGATCAATATCGATGCGTGGTTTGACATGCTTGCCTTTCAACCGGCTCAGGCGACTTTTGGGCTCGCTTCGGGAGGAACAACAGGCCGAGGTTTAGGCCTTGGATATCCCGAATTGATACCCGTCGCAGACTCAGATTACATTTTCGCCGCACTTGCCGAAGAACTTGGACTTTTCGGTGGTTTGTTGTTAACCTTTGCCCTAATTGTATTTGTGAGCGCTGGAATTCGGACCGCATTGGATTCGAGAGACATGTTCAGCAAGCTCTGCTGCATCGGTTTAGCTGCGTTTATAGGCTTTCAAGCTCTCGTAAATATCGGCGGCATCACGCGGGCTTTGCCGATGACCGGAATCACTTTGCCATTCGTGAGCCACGGCGGTTTTTCGTTGATAACCAGCTTCGTTATGCTCGGCATGCTGATGGCGTTTTCGCATCGAAACGCGGTTGACCGGCGGCACGACAGTGTTCGTGTACTACCTTAGTACGTGCGATGTATCTTTATGCATAATAAAGCACTTTGAATTAGCACGATAATTTAGCAACGGATCGGAGAAGACACGATGATGAATGGTGATCAGTTTGCATCAGCCGCAGTGAGCGACCGCGGGCTTAACGAAAGCCGGCCGCAAAACGAAGATTCGTACCTCGAACTAAAGCAATACGGCGTTTTCGTCGTTGCGGACGGCGTCGGCGGAGCGCAGGCGGGCGAAGTTGCTTCGCAAATGGCCGTCGAGATAATTGGCGAAGCGTTCATCAATATTTCCGCCGATGCCGACCCCGAAGACACGATGCGGATCGCAATCGAGCGTGCGAATGGGGCGATCTTCCAGATGTCGCAGGATCTTCCTCAATTGGCTTCGATGGCAACCACTGTCGTTGCCCTTCACGTCGCAAAGGATATTGCGACCCTCGCCCATGTTGGCGATTCGCGAATTTACCGCGTCGATGCGAACGGAAAAATCTTTCGCGAAACGGATGACCATTCTGTTGTGGAAGAAGAAGTTAGGGCCGGCCGTATGACGCCGGAGCAGGCCCTCGTTCATCCTAGTCGTAATGTAATCAGCCGTGCTTTGGGAGCCGAAGATACGGTCGATCCGGACATAAAGATGCTCATCGTACATCCGGCGACGACATTTCTTCTCTGCTCGGACGGCATCACCCGGCATATTGGCGATTCGGAAATCGAGGAGCTTTTGGCGTCGGACAGCGAACCGTCGGAAATATGCGCGAAAATGAAGGAAATTTGCTTCGGGCGCGGTGCCGAGGACAATCTGACGGCGGTTATAGTCAGGTTTGCGGGGGAGAAGGAGACTCCGGCCGAAGAATCTGATTTGGAATCGGAGCAGGTGACGGTCTCTACCGCCAGAGCGCCATTCGATTCAGTTGTTGAAACCGACGGAGCGGAAGAGATTTCCGGCGATACGCTAAATATGCCTGACGAGGTCGAAGCGACCGATGTTCAGGAATTAGATATCCCCGATCCGGAACCGCAAACCGCAGCAGACGAGAACGACGAGGGTGCTTATCTGCTTGAGAATCCTGAAGAGATATATGCCGACGAACCGGCTACAGCTGTCTCGGAAAACTACACCTCATCAAGCGTGATCGTACCCGCGCAGGAAGAGGTAACTGCCGATAGCGAACCAGGCCGTTCTGTTTCGAGCTATGAGAACTCACTGGTTGAAAACCAGACAGGATTTTTGGGCAAGGCAGCTTCAACAATCGGGATCCTGATCGCTGGCACCCTAATTGGATTAACCGCGGCCTATTTTCTGCTCGGCAATTATATGAGGCCGGTCGTTGAGGCTCCAGCTTTAACAGAGCAAAAGAGCAATAATGTGCCGCTCACCTCTTTTGAGGAAACCAGACGACTAGTGGATGCGGACCCGATCAAATATTTGAATTCTAATGCCGCCAGTGCTCAGGAAGCTGACGACTATTTCTGGTTAGGGCGTGCTCTGCTCCTGACCGGAAAGCCGGTCGAAGCAAAAAATCAGTTCCTTCAGGCAAAAAACCGCCTTTCGCAGGTAGATGCCAAGAATGCAAAGACAATGGCATCGGAAATAGCAATGGCGATGGCGATCATCGACAGCCCGCAGGCATCGCAGGAATTCGCAAAGGAAATCGCGGCTGGCAGTGCTTTATCCGCAACGGGCGCAAATGCGAACTCTTCCGTGAACTCAGCAAAGCCGATACGCTAAAATATTTTAGTTAGATCTTTGCCTAACGGCTTCGAACAGAATTATCCCCGCAGACACGGCGAGATTCAGGCTTTCGACGCCGTTTTGCATGGGTATTAGCATAACCTCGTCAACCATTTCCAGAACTTCGCGACTCAACCCGTGAGCCTCGGATCCAAAAATAACAAGGCGAGGCTGATTCCAATCGACCTGCGTGTATTCGATCTCGGCGCTTGTGTCCGCCGCAGTCGTGCGCAGGCCGTGGCCGCGTGACCACGGCATCACCTTTGCAAGGTCCGCATTTTCCCACACCGGAACCCGTAGGCTCGCTCCCATCGCCGAACGCAATGCCTTGGGCGAGAATACATTGACGGAGTTTCTGGAAATGATAATGCCGGCAGCTCCGGCGGCCTCGGCGGTCCTAAAGACAGCACCGAGATTCGATGGGTCGTTTATCTCATTGAGAAATATAACCAAAGCCGAACTCCCGGAATTTATCTGCTCTTCGATCGACGCCATTCCATTGTCGGGGCGTTCGCCGATAAGGATTATTCCCTGAGAATTGCTCGTATCAGCTACGTTGCGAAAAAGATTTCCGGCTACTTCGGATATGAGGACATTTCTTGCTTTCAACTCTTCGATCAATTCCCTACCGCGTTCGCTTTCGCCAAACGCTGGTGTCACGAAGCACTCGATAACGCCGAGACCTGAACGCAGCGTTTCTTCCGCAAGCCGAAGGCCTTCGATGAAGATTTGATCGCCGATCTTGCCGTCGCGAACCTTACGGGCCATGGCAAGCTTTGCGTTATCGCGGCTGGAAATTTTGCTTAGCTCTTTCATCTGCACCATTGTTTTAACATTTATAGCAGATTACGCTAAGATGTCGTTACATTTATGAAACCCGAAACGCGTGTAAAAAACAAACTAGAACGCCTGAAAGAAAGGTCGCTGCTTGCCGAAGAAGGCGGCGGGAAGGCCAGGATCGAAAAACAGAAATCGTCCGGCAAACTGACCGCGCGTGAGCGGATCGACTTCTTTTTGGACGAAGGCAGCTTTGAAGAATTCGATAAATTCGTTGTGCATCGCTCAACTGACTTCGGGCTCGAAGAGCAGAAATATCCGGGCGACGGCGTAGTTACGGGACACGGTTTGGTGAACGGGCGGGAGGTTTTTTTATTCGCACAGGATTTCACGGTCTTTGGCGGTTCCCTGTCCGAGACTCACGCGCAGAAGATCTGCAAGATAATGGATCTGGCGATGAAAACGGGTGTTCCGGTCATCGGGCTCAATGATTCGGGAGGCGCGAGGATTCAGGAAGGCGTAGTATCTTTGGGCGGCTACGCGGATATTTTTCTTCGAAACACGCTCGCGAGCGGCGTCATCCCGCAGATAAGCTGCATTCTTGGGCCTTGCGCGGGTGGAGCTGTTTATTCGCCGGCCATCACGGACTTTAACGTGATGGTCAAAGATACGTCTTACATGTTTATTACGGGCCCGGACGTGATTAAGACCGTTACGCACGAAGAAGTTACCAAGGACGAGCTTGGCGGTGCAATGACGCATAATGCGAAGTCTGGTGTTGCCCATTTTGCCGCCGATTCGGACGAACATGCATTGCGCCTGACGCGTGAATTGCTGTCCTTTATTCCGTCAAACAACATGGACGACCCGCCGTTCGTTCCGACAAACGACCCGTCAAATCGTGCCGATATTGCGTTAAACACGATGGTTCCCGAATCATCAAATCAGCCGTACGATATTCGCGACATAATCTACAATGTCGTTGACGACGCTTATTTCTTTGAGGTTCAGGAACATTACGCCCAGAACATTGTCATCGGTTTTGCGAGACTGGGCGGATTTTCGGTGGGGATCGTCGCAAATCAGCCGGCGTTTCTCGCGGGCGTGCTCGATATCGATGCATCGGTAAAAGCCGCCAGATTCGTGCGATTTTGCGATTGCTTTAATATTCCGCTGATCACGTTCGAGGATGTACCTGGATTTCTACCAGGCGTGAATCAGGAGCATCTCGGCATAATTCGGCACGGAGCGAAGCTTTTATATGCCTTTGCCGAGGCAACGGTGCCGAAGATCACGGTTATTACGCGCAAAGCATACGGCGGGGCGTATTGCGTGATGGCCTCGAAACATATTCGCACCGATATCAATTTTGCCTACCCGACCGCCGAGATCGCAGTGATGGGAGCCGAAGGTGCAGTCGGAGTGCTTTACAAGAAAGATCTCACCGAGACGGTCAATCCCGAAGAAACGCGAAGTAATTTGGTAAACGAATTCACCGAAAAATTTGCGAATCCTTACAACGCCGCCGAACGCGGTTATATCGATGAGGTTATCGAACCGGCGCAAACACGTCCGAAACTGATTCGTGCACTATCGTTGCTTCAAAATAAAGTTGACACGAACCCGCGTAAGAAACACGGCAACATTCCGCTCTAGACTTTACTTTAAGTGTCGGGGTTCAGACAGTTAAAGTAATACTTACGATTTGTGGCCAGATTTAGCCTCAACGTCCTCTGAAATTAATTCAAATTGCCGACAATGCCGGAACCAACCCTACATCGACCAACATGGGCCGAAATTGATCTCGGCAATCTTTCGTTCAATTTCGATTCTGTGCGGACTTTTATCGGTCACGACATTGCATATATGGCGGTGGTCAAAGCTAACGCATACGGCCACGGTTCGGTCGAATGTGCGCAGCGGCTTGAGTCTGACGGCGTCGATTGGTTTGGAGTTGCCCTGCCCGAAGAAGGTGTCGAATTGCGAACCGCCGGTATTCGAAAACCTATACTTTGTCTCGGCAGTTTTTGGCACGGACAGGAAGATATATTGCTGGACCACGATTTGACCCCTGTGATCTACCGGATCGAGAATGCCGAATGGTTTGAGACTGCGGCGAAAAGAAAAGGGCGAACGGCGAACATACATGTCAAAGTCGATACAGGCATGGGGAGGATCGGTGTTCGATTCGATGAGATCGTTGAGTTTGCCGAACAGCTCAAGAAGTTTTCGAATCTCAATCTTGAGGGCGTGATGACGCATTTAGCGGCAGCCGACAATCTAGCTGAAAACGAATTTACTAGAGAGCAAATTCGAAAGCTGAATCAGTCGGTCGATATCTTTCGCGAAAAAGGTTTTCGCCCGCATTACGTTGATATGGCGAACTCGCCGGGAGCGATAGCACATCCGAATTCTCGCGGAAACATGGTCCGGCTCGGTGGTATTCTCTACGGGCTTGGCGGTGATGTTCTGCCGAAAGATATCGAAAAACCTGAACTAAAACCGGTGCTGTCTTTGTTAACGCAGATCGCTCATATCAAGCGCGTGCCCGCGGGAAGCAGTTTGGGTTACGGAAGAACTTTTTTCACCGACCGCGAGTCGCTGATCGCCACTATTCCTATTGGCTACCAGGACGGATATCCGCGCGCCCTATCAAATCGAGGCCGTGTACTTATAAATGGTGTTTTCGCCCAGATCGTCGGACGAATCTCAATGGATTGGACGATCCTCGATGTAACCGATGTTCCCAAA
>JAYSON010000326.1:0-27411 GCA_043722725.1 Chloracidobacterium sp. | reverse complement strand
ATAGCAATTTGCCATAATCCTATGCCTAGAGCGATTAGCAAAACCGCAGCCGCGAGAATCGTCAAAACCGTAAGCAGTAAAACTGTATCCACTATTTTTGTCCTCCGCTCACAAAAGCTGATACCGCAGCGAGCTTTTTATCCATCGCGTCGGCGACATTGACGATCGGCATGGCATTTGAAATGAGCGCAGCGGCAACATCGTTAGTCGCCGCCAGATTTGCCAGTGCCGATGTATTTCCAACGATCCCGACTGTGGCAGGCAGTGTCCTGCCCGCAAGCCCGTTAATTTTCCTCGCCGCCCGAATGACGCGAAACAGCAGCGAAACATCGATCAGCGTTACCAAAAGTGCAATGATCAATCCGGCCGACCACGCTATTTTGACTGCGTTGGCTGTTTCCGGTGTTAGTTCGATCAAAAACATATTTCACCTCGCTAAAATTTAAGTTTACCGGCTTACCGTGACGGCATCGAGCGTTTCCTGCAAATGCGTATCCGCCGATGCAAAACTCGATTCCGCGACCATCAGCCCACCCGCAAGATCACTAAGCCCGCCGTTCAGTTTTGCGACACCCGCATTAAGCGGCGCGGTATTTTGTTCGACCTGTTTCAGGCCTCCGTCGATCGCCGCGAGTCTTTTAGCAACACTCCAAAGCGTTGCCAGAATCGTAATCAGTCCCACCGCCAGTGTCAGCACCAAAACTACCGCGTAGATTATCGTCAACTGAGTCAGGAGTTCCATAATTAAGCTCCTTTGGTCAGAGCCTGCGCCAGAGTGGTTAATTTATTATCGATCCCGGTGGCGACCCCGGCTATTGATTGGGCTGTTTTGAGAATATCGCCGGCCACGACGTTCGTGTCCTTCAGCATCCAGATTGAGACCGTATTGCCGGCGATATTCTTTCCGGCAAGCCAAATTTCCTTTGCGTGATAATCAATCTTGCGGGCAGTAAAGACAATTGCAATCAACAGAGCCGCGACAATCAAAATCACCACCACTCCAACAATAAGCGAATATGTCCAAATCGTAATCGAATCCATCATTTTCCTCCTGGATTTAAAACCGGCCACCAGACCCGGCAAAGTTTTCTTTCGTCGGTTTTCCGACTCCAGCTATTGGCGTAAAGCATATTTTGAAAGGGAAAAAATGCTTCCCCGCAGTTTCTTGCCTTCTTTCGTAAGCGAATATTCGACACGAGGCGGTGTTTCAGAATAAGTGTGACGTTGAACAAGCCCCGCCCGTTCAAGCTCGGTTAACCTGATGGATAGCGTTGAGGAACTCATCTCGTCCATCGCCCCCCTTAGATCGCTAAAACGAATCATTCCTTGTTCGCCGATCGTGGTTAACAATCTTAGAGCATATTTGCGGCCGATAATTTGAACGAACCCGGTTGCAGGGCAGAGACAGCCCGTATTTAAAGCGGACATCGCTTCCACACAACCGCAAGCATTCTCTTTCATGGAACTCAAAATCGGCAAATTCATATTCCCGTTCGAGCAAAGTCTTTGTTGATTGATGATTGTATATCAATAAGGTAGTTTCACAAACAAATTTAGTGCTTTTGCGGACGTCTTAAAGTGCCGAAATAGCAATTTTTCGCCTTATCTTAATCGTCGCGAATAATCTCACTGCTTTTTTCCAGACATAAATGGGTTGACAAATGATTATGAAAGCGTTATCAACAGGGATTACTTCGATTATTCGAACCGTAGTTGCGTGTTCTCAATGAGTCATACGCCATGATGTATGACGACCGTCAGATTTTTTGTTTCTTAAGAATCATTTTCGCTAAAATTTCGCGACTATGGAGTAATTACACTAAAAATCTTATGCAGGCAGATCTCTTGGAAAAGATCCGATCATTCCACGGACACATGTGCCCTGGTTTGGCTATGGGCATTCGGGCGGCTGAAATTGCGCTCGAAGAAATCGGTGCGCATTCGGCGGACGAAGAGGTTGTGGCGCTGGTCGAAACCGATATGTGTGGTGTTGACGCGATCCAGTTTATGACCGGATGCACGTTCGGCAAAGGGAATCTGATTCACCGCGATTACGGCAAGAACGTCTACACCTTCTTTCGCCGTTCGGACGGCAAAGCGATTCGTGTACTCACCAAACCCGGTGCATGGGGCGACCCAAACGACGAACACCGCCAACTCTTCGCCAAAGTTCGCGCCGGGATTGCAACGCCCGAAGAAAAATCCCGCTTTCAGCAACTGCATGTAGCAAAATCGAATGTGATTCTGGACACTCCGAGAGAACAACTCTTTGCGTTCACCGAAATCAATGCCGAGCCACCAAAAAAGGCACGAATTCATAGTTCGATTGACTGTCAGGAGTGTGGCGAGTCTGCAATGGAAACCCGCATTCGTAAATTCGGCGGACGCGATCTTTGTATCCCGTGTTTTGAAAACATCGAAACCCGTTAACTCTTAAATCTTGGTATGGAAAAGTATGAAACCCGAATTTATAGTTCGAACGCTGCTGTTTTTCGCTTTAACAATTTTACTCATCGCATCTGCCTTCGGTCAGGAAACGACCGCGACTGTTTACGGCACGGTTTCCGATGCCAACCAAGCCGCGCTTGGCGGTGCAAAAATAACGGTAACTAATGTAGAGACGGGCTTTCAACGCACGTCTGTGAGCGATAAGGGCGGAAATTATACACTCCCTCTGCTGCCCGTCGGCACTTATGATTTGACGGTTGAGGCAAGCGGTTTCCAGCGCTATCTGCAAAAAGGCATCACTCTGACGCTGAATGAGGAAGTGCGGCTAAACGCCAAATTGGCTGTCGGCGCAATAAGCGAAACGGTAGAAGTTAATTCCGAGGCGGGTTTGATAAATCTCGAGCAGGGCTCGGTTGGTCAAGTCATCGGACGGCGCGGAATTGAAGACTTGCCTTTGAACGGCAGAAACTTTTTGCAATTGGCGAGTCTTCAGGCGGGAGTCACGCCGAATGTGACGACGATTACCGAATTCACCGCTGGACATTCCGGACAAACCAATTTCAGCGTCAACGGCTTACGTGCTCAATCGAATAATTTTCTGCTTGACGGCGCGGATAACAACGACGGTTTTATCGGTACGGCGGGCGGCGTTCCTTCGCCAGATGCGTTGCAGGAGTTTCGCATCTTGACCAATGCCTATTCCGCCGAATACGGGCGCGGCGGCGGTGCAGTCGTCAACATTGTTACGCGCGGCGGCACCAACCAATTTCACAGCTCGATTTACGACTATCTCCGAAACGATATTTTTGATGCCCGCAATTTCTTTTCCGCCGACGTGCCGAAGCTAAGGCAGAATCAATTTGGCGGAACGTTCGGCGGCCCGATCCGCCAAAATAAAACTTTTTTCTTCGGCAGCTACGAAGGTCTTCGCCGAGTGCAAGGTGTAGTTGCGTCATCGGTTGTGCCTTCGAGTTTGGAGCGACAAGGAAATTTCGGCACAAATGCTCGAATCCGCGACCCGTTGCTCACCGGACTTTGCAGAGCAGGCAACAATACGACAGACCGGGCTGCTTGTTTTCCAAACGGCCAAATTCCGCTCAATCGCTTCAGTTCTATTACTAACCGTATACTTGCTTTGATACCGGGACCGAACCGTGGTGGCAGCTCACTCGTTTCAGTCGGAGACGGCACGACAGATTCCAATCAATTCCTCGTCCGCGTTGACCACACTTTAACAAGCAAAGACAGTCTTTCGGTTCGATATTTCTTTGAGGACGGCAAGACTTTGAAGCCTTTTACCACGCCGCCGCCGATCAACGTGCCCGGTTTTCCGTTTCGGGACGATTTCCGTTTTCAAAATTTAGCCGTCAGCGACACGCACGTTTTTTTGCCGAATCTGATCTACGAATTTCGTTTCGGCTATGCTTATACGCGGACGAATTTTAACCAGGCCGCCTATAATATTGATCCAACAACTTTAGGCTTCACCTATCCGATCATCGGCGACGCGAATATTCCTTTGATCGGGATAACAGGACTGACGACATTTGGCACCAGTTTTGAGACAAACGGCGAAAGAAAAGACAATATCTATCAATTCAAAAATCATTTAACTTACGTGCGTGGGCGGCATTCGATTAACACGGGCGTTGATATTTTCCGCAACTTTTTCAATTTGCGCGAGGACAACAACAACGCCGGAAATTTTACTTTTCGCGGCGGCGTAACCAACAACGCGATTGCCGATTTTTTACTAGGACAGCCGACGGGCTTTACACAGGCATCACCGGGAGCACCGGCATTTTTCCGCTCTACTTACATTCAACCGTATGTTCAGGACGATTTTCGCGTCAATAAGCGATTGACCCTTAATTACGGCTTGCGCTACGAACTCAATTTGCCCGTCTCGGAAAAGGAAAACCGCCTCGTCGCTTTTCGTCCGGGCGAACAGTCGCAAATCGTGCCGACGGCTCCGCGCGGCTTGCTGTTTCAGGGCGATCCCGGACTCGACCAGATCATCCGAACCGATAAAAATAATTTCGCGCCGCGGGTTGGTTTTGCGTTAGACGTCTTCGGCGATGGTAAAACGAGTTTAAGAGGCGGTTACGGAATTTACTACGACATTTTGCTGGGAACTTTATACGGCAATTTTGTCGTCTCCACGCCTTATACGGCAACGGTCAGCGGCACGACTCCACGCAATTTCACCGATCCGTTCACGGGCGCCAGCCCTTTTCGGAACGGTATCCCAACCGGGCTTTTTCCTAATCTCCTCACACTCAATGTTCTCGATCCCGATTACGAATCGCCTTACAACCAGCAATGGAATTTAAGCCTCCAACGCGAGCTTTTCAGGAACTTTATTGTCGAAGCGGCCTATGTCGGAACGAAAGGGACGCACCTGCCCGGCACGCGGGTCTTGAACACGGGAGTTTTCACACCGACCGCCACCCCGCAAAATGTTGATTCGCGTCGTCCGTTCGGACCGGCCTTCGGCCAGATTTTGAACTATCAATCAACTTTTTATTCCAATTACAACTCGCTTCAGTTAACGGCGAACAAGCGGTTCAGCAAGGGCTATTCGTTGCTTGCCGCATACACGTTCTCAAAGGCGATCGACAACGGATCGTATCCGACCGGGCGGCGGGCCATCCGCGTCGGCACTATCGCGCAGGACCAAAATAATTTGAACGGCGAAAAAGGGCTTTCGTCTTTTGATACAAGACACCGCTTCGTTGTCAGCTATCTTTACGAACTGCCGTTTTTCCGTTCGCAGGAAGGGGTGGCGGGCAAGATATTTGGCGGTTGGCAATTTAACGGCATTACGACCTTTTCGACGGGCAAACCGATTGTCATTCAAGACAGTTCCGACCCAAATCGGGACGGCGTTGCTTCCGACAGGCCGGACGTTTTGTTTAATCCGAATCTGCCGCGCAGCCAGCGCACGGTTGCCAGATATTGGGATACGAGCGCGTTTGTGAGGATTCCGGGTGGCACAAACCGTTTTGGGTCGGCGGCACGCAACATCGTTATCGGCCCGGGTTACAATAATACCGATATGTCGCTTTTTAAGAATTTTGCCATCAAGGAGCGGGCGAATATTCAGTTGCGTTGGGAGGTTTTCAACGTTTTCAATACGCCGAACTTTGACAATCCCGGCGGCGGCGCACCGTCGAACGACATCGCTTCGCCAATTTTTGGAAGTCTGCAAAGCACTCTGCCGAACAGCGAAAGAATTATGCAATTTGCTCTGCGAATCAGTTTTTAAGGAGGAAAAATTATGAAGAAAATTATTTTTGTTTTATCTTTATCGGTCATGGCGTTTTCGATTCAAACTTTCGCCCAAACCAAAAGTGAAAAAGTTTCAGCCGTCAGCGACGGGCAGATGAAAAATATTCTCGCGCTTCACGGCCATATGTGTGCGGGTTTGGCGATCGGCATTCGTGTTTCGCAAGCCGCTTTACGTGAAATGGGCGGAAACACTTTTCAGAACGAACTAGTCGCGTTTGTAGAAACCGATAAATGCCCGGTGGACGCCGTTCAAATGCTGGTTGGAACAACGGCTGGCAAGCAAAACCTGATTTACGAAAAGAAGGGCAAGAATGTCTTCACGTTTGTGCGGCGCAAGGACGGCAAAGGAGTGAAAATCACCGTCAAGGAATCGCAACCTGACCCGACTTTCAATGCCTTGCGCGAAAAGAAATTTGCTGGAACGGCGACGAAAGAGGAGTTGGAACGGTTCGAAAAGATGATGGATGCTCGGATCGAAACGGTTCTCGCGGCATCCGAAAGCGATTTGCTTACGATCGAGCCGATTTCAGTTGAGGTCGCGCGGGTACAACGAAATTAAAGCGACTTTGCCTGGAAATTACTCAACGAGTTAAAAACGAAAGTATGAAGGAATCGGAATGCAATTCCCTTACTTTCGAGGGTTTGGGTTCGCTCGCGTTGCCAACATATTCAAATTGTGTGAAAAAATTATTTACCTATTTCGTCGCCCTTCTCGCTTTTCTCACGGCTTGCACACCCAATCGAACCGAAAACACATATACGATAGCCTTTACCGTTCGCGACGCACCTTCGGTTTTTACGAGTATTGCACATGGCGGGCCGCACATGGTTATCACAACTTTTTTGTTCGATAGCCTTGTCTGGAAGGACGCGAAAGGTTTTGTGCCGCTTTTGGCGGAAACGTGGCAATCTTCGGACGACAAAAAACTTTGGACGTTCAATTTGCGCCGGAACATGCGTTGGCACGATGGTCAGGATTTTACCGCTGACGACGTTAAATTCACCTTTGACTATCTACGCGAAAATCCGTTGACGATGAATTCGGACGAATCAAACAGGATTATTGAAAGTGTCCAAACTCCTAATCCTCAAACAGTTATTTTCCGACTCAAAGATTCCGCTCCGGATTTTCTTGGCAATATTGCCGGACAAACATTAATTCTTCCAAAACATATTTGGCAATCAGTCACGGATCCTCTTAAATTTCAGGAAAATACGGCTTTTATCGGCACCGGACCTTTCAAATTTAGGGAAACACGGCGGGGTGAATTTCACGTTTTCGAAGCCAATAACGATTATTTTTTGGGGCGTCCGGTAGTTGACCGTTTAATTTTCAGAAATGTCAGCAATCCTTTGTTAGCTCTCGAAAGCGGCGATGTTGACGCGGCCAACCCCAATTCTCCGACCGCCGTTCAGAGTTTGCAAAAACGCGACGAGTACGAGATTGTCAAAGGGCCTTTCAGCTACTATTTGACTAAACTGATTTTCAATGTAAAGCGACCGCCGTTTGATTCGAAGGACATGCGCCACGCGGTTGCCTATGCACTGCATCGTCCGGAGATCGTCAAACAAGTTCTCAATGGTGAAGGAATTGTTTCCAGCACGGGTTTGCTCCACCCTGACTCGCCGTGGTTTGCCGCCGATTTGCCAAAGTACGAACAGGACCTAAAAAAGGCTGAAGACTTGCTCGACAAGGCTGGTTTTTCACAAAAGGACGGCGACGGCACTCGGCGAAACGCAGGCGGCCAAAATCTGGCTTTCACGCTTTATACTAGAGGCGAATCTCAAGATATGGTACGCGAAGCGGAGATGATAAAAGATCAACTCGCGGAAGTTGGAATCAAACTCGACATCAAGCCGCTCAACACGGGACCGCAGGAAAACGTACTTGCCAAAGGTGATTACGACATAGCCCTCGATAGTCACGGCGGTACAATCAATCTCAGCATTCCAGCAAACAATCCCGATTTTCCGGCTCGCGGCTACCAAAACGAAGAGTTAAAAAAACTCTACAACGAATTTTTGACTTCTTTGGATGAAACCAAACGACGCGATGCGGCGGCAAAAATCCAACAGACGATTGCAGAAGATTTACCGTCTTTACCGATCTACAACCCGGCAACAGTGGTGGTATTTCGCAAAAATAAAGGCGTGCAATGGTTTTGGACAAAAGAGGGACTCAGCGGTGGTGCTCCGATCTGGTGGAATAAACTCGCGCTTGTTGAGAAATGATGAAACGAAAGCTGCTTTCGCTTCTGGTTCAATACATTTTGCTTTTATCGCTCGTGGTAACGGTCAATTTTTTTATTGTCTATCTCGTGCCGGGCGATGCGGTGGAAATGATGTCGCGGGGCTTGAACGAAGCCGGAAGCGAAGGATTTCGGGAGGAAACACAACAGTTTTTAAGACAGTATTTCGGTCTTGACCAGCCTATTGTAACACAATTCGTCAATTATCTGAGAGGGCTTGCCGCCGGGGATTTGGGGGATTCGTATTTTTATCATTCACCTGTCACTCGAATTATTTTTGACTATGCCGGACGGACACTTATTTTAGTAACGGCGGGTATTTCTCTGGCATTGCTTATCGGTGTTCCGCTCGGTGCATTTTCGGCGTCGCGTCGCGGGCAAAAATCCGACTCTTTGCTTTTGATCGCGCAGATGACCCTGCATTCGACCCCGCCATTTCTGCTGGCAATGTTCCTGCTCATAGTTTTTGCCGTTATTCTGAAATGGCTGCCATTTTCCGGCTCTTCTGAGATCGGCCGCAGTTTTGGGGCCGGCGATCTGAAACATCTGATTTTGCCGGTCGCGGCCCTCGCTCTGTGGGAATCGTCGGTTGTCTATTACTTCACGCGCAATACTTTAATTAACATTCTCGGCGAGGATTTTATTCTGGTCGCCCGCGCCAAAGGTTTGAGCAGCAGCGCTATTTTGTTTCGCCACGCGTTGCGCGTTGCGCGGCCGACGCTGATAGCCCGTTTCGCTTTGATTTTCGGCACGGCGATCGGCGGCGTGTTTTTCATCGAGGACGTTTTTAACTACCCTGGCATCGCCACTCTCGCGTTGGCCGCTTTTCGTAACTACGATTACAACCTCCTGCGTGGAATTTTTCTTCTTCTAACGATTTCTATCTTAATCGTAAATTTCGCCGCCGATGTGTTTCTTTACAGGCTTGACCCACGCACGCGTAATTTCGATTAAACTAAGGTAATGCGGGGGAATCATTTCGTAAAAGTCGGCCTGATAATTCTCTGCACCATCGCTTTTGCCAGTCTGATCGAGCCGTTAGTTTTTTCGTCTAGTAAACTCGACGTACCATTCTCACCCCCTTCGATCTCACATTTTTTAGGCACTGACGATTTGGGACACGACGTTTTCCTCGAAATTCTGAAAGGCGGCAGAACCTCGATAATCATTGGCGTTGTAGTCGGGTTAGCAAGTGCGTTTTTTGGCATTCTGGTCGGAGCGGCGTCCGGCTACATCGATTATCTCGACGCGCCTTTGATGCGTTTGGTTGATCTTCTGCTTGTTATTCCGCGTCTTCCGTTGATGATTTTTCTCGCTCTTTTTCTCAAACCGAGTTTTTGGAATGTCGTAATCATTTTGACTGTTTTTGGCTGGACGACGACGGCACGATCGGTGCGTCCTCTGGTTAAAAGCCTAAGTAAAACGGAATTCGTAATTGCCGCGCAAGCCCTGGGCGGAAACAGCCGACATATTTTACGCCAGCATATTTTGCCGCATCTTTATTCAATCTTCGCGGTCCAATTCGTTTTGGAAGCCCGGCAAGCGGTTCTAGCGGAGGCAGGTTTGGGTTTTTTAGGGCTCGAAGACCCAACAACCAAAAGCTGGGGACTGATGCTCTCTCACGCCTTTAGTCACGAAGCCACTTTTGTAACCGACGCCTGGATATGGACGGTACTACCGCCCTCGATTTTGCTGACTTTTTTTGTTCTCTCGCTTAGTTTGATCAGTGTCGGGCTGGAAACCGTTTTCAACCCGAAGCTGGGCGACTCACATTTTCGTGTGAAAATCGACTAAGCTCTCATGCGGTTACTAACACCGAAATATTCGAATGCAAGGAAATTTGGGTACGCAACCCACCTTTTTGCACAGCAGACTCGAATGGCCTATGTGCGGGAACATCCGCTCGCTACCGAACACAATTCTGACCTCCGCGACGAGCTATTTGACCGCCGTGACCTGCTTTTCCTTCGGGTCGTACGGTGTTGCCTGATATTTCTTTACGGCTTCCTGCGCATTGTCGTAGTTGTCGCCAAGGCTTTCGGCGCGTTTGTATGCGGCTGATGCACGAAGCCGGTCGCCTTTGGCGTCGTAGGCATTGCCCATTTTAATGTTCGACCAAACCGAAAGCCATACCGGATCAAGATCCCCGCCCAATGCGGCCTTAAAATTATCGACCGCGAGATCGTAATTCCGCTGTTCGAGAAACAGCAGTCCGAGGTGATAATAAATCCATGAATTTGAGCGGTCGAGCTTTAGGGCCGCCTCGAATTGGGCCTGCGCCTCGACGTAATTTCCTTCCTTGAACTGTTCGATGCCGCGGCGGGCGATTGACGAAACACGTAGATCGGGCGAGATCCGCAGCAGTTTGTAATTCGGATCGATAACGACCGTGAGCGGTTTGCCGTCCGATTCGATATTGAAATCGGCGGTCGCCTCGTCAACATTCACCGTCACGGTTTTGAGGCCGTTCTCGCCTTCGGAGCGAAGCTGAACATCAACCGGCAGACGCAGATTATCGTAATTTTGCTTGATCGTTCCGCGGGCCACAAATTTACCGCCTCGCGTTCGAATTATCAGATAATCGGTAGTAAATTCAGGAACACCGGTGCCTTCGACCCAACGGGCGAAAAAGTAGCGAAGATTGTCACCGGCAATTCGCGAGGCCAATTTTTCGAATTCGTCGATGGAAATGTTCTTGCCGCGATTTTCCTGAAGATATGTACGGAGAAGCTGGTCGAATTTTTGAGCGCCGAGCGTGTCGCGAAGGAGCTTGAATACGAAGGCGCCTTTGGCGTACATGATGTACTGATAAGCGATCGACTGATCGTCCAGATTTGCCGGAACGCGCAAGAGCGAGGCCGTTTGCTCAAAAGTCAGCGATTTTTCGAGCAGTTCGCGGCGGAGAGCCTCGGCTTGCGGGCCATTGACGGTACTTTCCCGAAGCGAAAAGGCACTGTATTCGGCAAGTCCCTGCGACAGCCAGGCGTCGTCAAAAGATTTTAACCCGACCGACAAGCCCCACCACTGGAAAGCGGCTTCGCGTTGAAGGCGGTCGTTGGTGATCTCGCGTGCCTGTTCAAACTGGCGGGTTGATATGAAAAGCATGCCGAGCGACGAATAGAAATCTACACTTTCGTCATCGATCTGGGTAACGATCAGACGTTTGCCCATCTCCGGTGCGCCGAATTTAGAGGTGTAATACTGAAGCGCCTTACCGAGCGTTTCGCCATAATCCGCAATCAAATTGTCACTGCCCGGCCTTGTATAAAACTGCAGCTCGTATTCACCAAAACGCAGCGTTTTATTGGCAAATTTTCCGTATGAAAAATTACCCACTAGCCCCGGTTTCGACTGCACAAACCTGAACTTACCCCCGGCGGTTGTGACCGGAGTGTCGCTGTAACCAACTACCTGAAGTCCTGACGGCGCGGTAATGCTGATGTCCGAGGTTGCCGGATCCGCAGCGTAATCGTGAAACGGAAACCAACGTGCGGCGTACATTAAATAACCCTGATCGTCGCCGACGTAAGCAAGCCTTTTCGTCAGCAGCGGACCGCCGCTCGGTGTATTCAAAACGCCGCTGTATTTGAAGCGCAATATTACGGGCGTACCTTTGATAACCGTATCGCCGAGGTCGATCCGCACACTCGGGCCGAGATCCGATACGCCGACCTGATCCTGAACAAACGTTACATCGCCTTGCGGAACAGTCGTTTTTACGGGCCTTGCTTTCGTGGTCGGCGGCACGGACGGTGTCGCGGCCGGCTGCCGGTCGACACGTGTGACGCTATCGAGCTTTAACGAGCCGTTTAATTCGAATGAGACCGTACGCGTATCTTCTTTAGGGACAAAACTTACATCGACCGTAGCGGTCAATTTATTGTCGGTCGGAGCAAGTTGGGCGTCGATTAGATAGTTCGTAACGTCAAACGGAGTTCGCTGAACCTGTTGTGCAAAAGCTCCCGTGGAAAATGCGATCAGGAGTGCCGAAATCTGAAGAAGGAGCCGCTTGTAATTTTTCATGTCGTGTGCGAAAGCCTTTACCTTAATTAATATGCTTCCTTATGATGTCTGGAAATCGGGAATCGTTTGCTTTTCTGGTTCGTGTTTCGTCTGCCGGCAATCGGAAGTAACCAAAGCCTATCGAACATAGATCGGATTCGATATTATCCAGGGCATTTTATCAAAAGGCGGGCCGAGTTGGTCGAGATAGACTTCAACGCGGTATTCGCCGGGCTCGTAGAATTTTGTTTCTTGCGACGGAATAAGGTTCAAGGCGTAATCTATGCCCCCCTCTCTCGCCTCCCGTTCTGATATAGACTGTATTTCCCATAGTTTTTCGCCGTTTCGAAAAATTACCGTTCTATTTGTGATCTGCGGCGATTCTACCTTGAACATAACTCCGCCAACGCTTGAGATATCGCCACCCATATACGTTTTGCCGTTCTGACCCTCCGCCTCAAATCTAAATCCGGTTGTATCACCTAGAACATCAAAACCGATAAACGACCCGCCCGACTTTAATGCTTCTATCAGATTCTCTCTCGTCAGCGGCTTGTCCTTCTCTATCAAAACATGCTGCCAAGCAAGCCGAAATATCTTTTCGTAGCTGTCGAATTTGAAATTCAGCACCTTGTTCCCCGCATCGTCGCCAAGCAAATGAAATCCAATGTTCGAATGTGCGTCTGTCCCGGCGTAAAGCGAAACATTCCGCTTTGCCGCGATCTCGTCAAACTTTTGCAGATTGGCATCCGGCCGTTTGAAATAGGATGCGAGCACAAGATCAGGAAATGACGGGAACGACCAAATGCCGTCGAAGATGGCCGTGAACGGATTCATGCTTTTCGCATTTGTATGAAGGCTGAAAACCTCGATGCCGTCAAAGTTTGCGTCCCATGACTTTAGTTTTTCAGGATAAGTAACGATTGCGAGCCGGTTTTCCGCATGCAGCTTTTCGATAACCGCCGCCGTCGGCATCTTGCGCAAACCCGCCGCGTCCGCGCTTCCCGGGATCATTAAAAACCGGTCCGAATCGGCCGTATCGATCTCATTCCCACCGACAAAAAGCGTCTTTCCGTAAACGCCGTTCAGTGTCAGGGCAGACGTGTCGTATGCGTCGGAATAATGCTCGGTCATCAGCACAAAATCGAGATCGTTTGCATTTGCGGCGTTTATCAGCTCATCGAAGCTGCCCGTGCTATGTCCGCCGAGATTTGTGTGGGCGTGAATTACGCCTTTGTATTCGTTGAACCTGTCATCGGTTCGCGCGGTTCGTTCAGCGTTTAGCGTTGCGATCTTTTCTGCGAGTTTTCCGACCTTGTACCGCCGGTAGATGAACGGCGCCTGTATCGCTATGAGAATGGCGAGCAGGATAAGGAAAATTTTCTTCAAGCTTTTTTTCACAATACTAACTGACCGGAAATAATTGCCAATTATCAATTGTTAATTCTCAATTGACCTTGAGAAAACTCTTGCCTTCTAAACACTCTCAAAATCGACCGACACGACTTTTTCTGCGAGCAGCTTACCGAATGCCACGACCTTTTGGTGTTCAGGGTGAACATTGTAAGCGTCCAGCGCCGCTCGATCAGTATAGACGGCGACCAAGCCGGTATCGAACGAGCGTTCAAGATGCAGAATATCCGCGCCAACCGAGAAACTTTCAATATTTGGAATAACATCCGGCAATGCGCCCAGTTTTGAGATGTGATCCGCCCGCTGTTCCGGCGTCGCTTCGGGTTTATATTTCCAACAAACTATGTGTGTGATCATTTTTTGTAAATCTCAAATCCATGACTGGAGTGCAAGCATCAATGCGTGCACTCCAGTCAAAGATTTTCACACCATTCCTTCGTCACCTGATGCCGGTACCCGAACATTTTCTCAAGTTTTGGCGTGACAACCAACGGTGCGGCGAGCGGGCCGAATATCGGGATCGGCATTTCGTATTCTATCTCGTCCCGCAGAACGGCTCCATCGGCGTGCGGCTCGACAATATGCCGGTGCCGCCAACTTCGGAAAGGGCCGGAGATCTGCACGTCTTCAAACATCCGCGGCGGATCGTATGCCGTGTGCTCCGCGACCCATTTAGAGGTTATGAACCACAGGATCTTTTGTTCGATGATCGCACGCGAACCGACCTTCGAAATATCCGCCTTTTGTATGATCCGGGCGTCTTCCCACGGCGGTATCAATCGCTCGAACGCATCCGGCAATTCGTGAAATGCAAATACCCGTTCCGGCGAGGCATTGATCACACTTTCTTTAACAAACTTCATTCCCACCACGATAGCACAAAGCCCGGGTACCCGCCGCCGCCGAAAATTGCCAATTCTAAATCGTCAATTGTAAATTAACTTTCTAAAACCCGTCGTTAATTGACAATTAATTGGTAATTGACAATGTAAAATTGACAATGAGATCAGGAGTGCGCGGAAACCCTTTGCGTTCTTAACGCCTTTACGTGAGAATCTTTTTCAGCAAACATTCAGGAGACACTCAAATGGCAGAATCCGCAAAGGATCTCGGCGCGTTTTATAACGAAAAGGTTTCGAAATCGAAAATCTGGCAGGTGATAGGCGCGTCGTCAGTCGGCACAATGATCGAATGGTACGACTTTTACATCTTCGGCAGCCTTGCCGGGATCATCGCACCGCTTTTTTATCCGCCCGGGAACGACACGTTTGCGTATATTGCTTATCTCGCGACCTTTGCGGTCGGATTTGTCGTGCGCCCGTTCGGTGCATTATTCTTTGGCCGGATCGGCGATATTGTCGGGCGAAAGTATGCTTTTCTCGTAACTCTTTTGATCATGGGCGGGGCGACGGCGGTAATCGGTTTCCTGCCAACATATGCTCAGATCGGCTTTGCGGCTCCGATAATATTGCTGCTGATCCGCGTGTTGCAGGGCCTTGCACTCGGCGGTGAATATGGCGGTGCGGCTGTTTATGTGGCCGAGCACGTTCCTGACAATCGACGCGGATTTTACACGTCGTTTATCCAGATTACGGCTACGCTCGGGCTTTTTCTGTCGCTTGCGGTAATCCTCATCGTCCAGAATACAATGAGCTCCGATCAGTTTGCGGGCAAGGCGGACGGTATCAGCGGTTGGCGAATTCCCTTTCTTATCTCGATCTTTCTTGTCGGCATCTCGCTATATATACGATTGCGGATGAAGGAGTCGCCGATCTTCGAACAAGTCAAAAGTTCCGGGATGACCTCCGCAAATCCTTTGATCGAGGCGTTTACGAAATGGAAAAATCTTAAGATCGTGCTCATCTCCCTCTTTGGAGCGACGGCCGGACAGGGCGTGGTCTGGTACACGGGCCAATTCTACGCGCTGTTCTATCTGCAAAAGATTCTCAACGTCGATGCGACCTCGGCGAACTACGTCATCGCCTGCGCCCTGCTGCTGGGAATGCCGTTGTTTGTCGTGTTCGGTGCGTTAAGCGACCGCGTTGGACGTAAATGGATCATGATGGCAGGGTGTCTTTTGGCGCTCCTGACCTATCTTCCGATCTATCACGCCATGCAGTCGTCTGCCGGGTCGAATGTCGAAACTGCCACTTCTCAGGCCAATCCGGTGACCGGCGAAAAATCGCTCACGCCGATGTCGCGCAATGCCGAAGGCGCATTGTTCCCTGCGCCAAAGGTTTTGGTTTACTCAACGTTCGGCAATTTCATATCCAATTCGACCGCTTGGAAATTGATCCTTCTGGTTCTAATTCAGGTAGTTTGGGTAACGATGGTCTACGGCCCGATCGCGGCGTATCTGGTCGAGGCGTTCCCTGCAAAGATACGCTACACCGCCCTCTCGCTGCCCTACCACATCGGCAACGGCGTCTTCGGCGGTCTCCTCCCGCTCATCGGCGTCTCCATCGTCGCCCAAACCGGCAACATCTACGCTGGTCTCTATTACCCAATTATCGTCGCCGGAATAACGCTTGTAGTCGGATCGATATTTTTAAAGGAGACGCACGGGCATAAGATCTGGGAAGAAGTAAACAAAGCAGAACCGCCTGCGTAAGCGGGTGGTAGAGAGCCGAGATTCTCCGGTGTTGATTTATGGCAAGCGCCGATCGAAGGCTAAGAAGCCGAAAAGTTTCAGAAAGACCTTGCCGTTATCAAGTCTGCTATCGACCTTCGCGACCAGGTATTAAAACACAGCCACGAACCAAAATAGTTATATGACGGCGAGTGCCGAAAGAATCTTGCAAGGCAGATCGCTTCAGAGATCAGCAAGATATTCAGTGATTCAAAAGATGGCGAACGAGAAGCAAATTAACTGCAAAGAATCTGGCTGTCAGCGTAAGGGCTATTGGCTCGAAACGTCAGCAACGGGTGAGCTTTGCTTTCGGACGCGGCACAACGGCGAGAATCACGCCGTGAAGCTGTCTCTTACCGATATTCAATCTCACTTAGACCTTGCCAAGAGCCAGTAAATCTTTTAGCAACCCAAAAAACTCAGACTTAATAACCTTTTCCGTTTGCCCAGCTTTGATCTCCACTTTCTTTGCGTTTGCGATGTTGCTGATGGTGTCAGCAGGGACAAGGAATGACAACGTTTCAGCCACAGTGCCGCGTCCGATACTGCTACTACGATCAACAGCATCCATTGATAGCCTTTCGCCGTCTACCAAAAAATAAATTGTTCGCTCTTTTAAGAATTGCCACTCGTTCGATCCGGTGGTAAGCGTGAACATAAAGACCGTTGGCGTTTCCGTTAGTTTCTCACCTTTGAAAGGGAACCCGGCGGCCAGTGACATTGAAAAGACAATATTCGACGCACTCTTTTTACCAAAGATAAGAGGCGAACCGTTATGACTGGTATCTTTTGCGATTATCTCACCCGCTAACTGCGAGCCTTTACCAATGAGATTATACGGCTTCAGGATCACCAAAGAATTGTCAGTGAATTTGTCATAGGATAGCTTAAAATTGCCGTCATTTTTTAGGGCATCTATGCGGGCCTTTAGCTGTGTTTGGGTAACCTGTCCGTAGGCGAACGAAGCGAATAATGCGATAAGCAGGATTATTTTCATAAGCAGGAATCTCCTGGGGATAATTATTGACCTAAATCGAGAATAATGTAAACTAAAGTTAATTATTTTCGGTGTCTATTTGATGCCTTCACTTCGCAGCCCGGCTGTGCGTAGAGGCACTTTTCATGGGCATCACTGTCCGACACAATTCAACTTGGAATCAACACCACCCGCTTACGCAGGCGATTCAGCCTTGTACGGCAATCGAGCATTCAACAACTCCCAGACCTTCCGCAAATGCCGTTCTTCGACCCGGATGCTCCCCACCGAAAGCCGCAGCGTAAATTTGCCGTTCAATTTTGTGTGCGAGAGGTAGGCATCGCCGGACGTGTTGATCTCGTTCATTATCCGCTCATTTAAAGCGTTCAGATCGGCGACACCGGCCGGGCAGGCACGGAAACACACGAGTGCAAACGGCACGGGCGCAAGCATCTCAAAATCGGGTGATTCTTCGACCCACGACGCAAATAGACGTGCGAGGCGGCAATGCTCACGCAGGCGGGCGATGAGCCCTTCGCGGCCAAAATAGCGGATGACAAACCACAGCTTCAAAGCCCTGAACCGCCGCCCGAGCTGGATGCCATAGTCCATTCCATTCTTGACCGTGCTTTCGTCGCTCGTTTTCAAGTACTCCGGAACAAGCGAAAATGCTTGTTTCAGCACGTCCAGATCCTTACAGTACAGCACCGAAAGATCGAACGGCGTGAACAGCCATTTGTGCGGATTGACGACGATCGAGTCGGCACGCTCGCAGCCTTTGAAGAATTCGCGAAACTCGGGCACGATCGCGGTCGATCCCGCATAGGCCGTATCGACGTGCAGCCACAGCCCATATTTTTCGCAAATATCTGCAACCGCATCGACCGGATCGACGCTGGATGTCGATGTGGTTCCAATCGTCGGAATCACACAGATCGGCAAATATCCGGCCTCGATATCTTCATCGATCGCCTCGGCAAGCGCTTCCGGGATCATCTCGAACCGCTGGTTGCAGGCTATCTTTCGCAAACTGCGCGTCCCCATTCCGAGCGTGATCACCGCCTTATCTATCGAAGAATGAACATGCTCCGAGCAATAAACACGAAGCAGCGGAAGGTCTGTCCGCCCGCTCATCCCTTCCTCGCGAATATTCAAACCCGCTTTTTCACGTGCGGCGGCAATGGCATGCATGGTCGAAACCGAGGCGGTGTCGTAGATGATCCCTTCGAAATTATCGGGCAGGTCCATCATCTGCCTCAGCCAATCGAGCACGACATCCTCAAGTTCGGTCGAGGCCGGTGAAGTTCGCCAAAGCATCGCCTTCATATCGAAGGCGGCGGAAATCATCTCGCCAAAAACACCGACCGATGAGGTTGAAGTAGAGAACAGACCGTGAAAGTTCGGATGATTCCAATGCGTCACGGCCGGAAGGATCAGTTTTTCGATATCGCCGAAGATATCGCCGAAATCCTCGCCCTGTTCGGGCGCGGAACGCGGCAAGCTGTTTTTGAGCGAATCCGGCTCGATCTGCGACAGCACGGGAAACTCTTCGATCCGCTCAAAATAGTCCGCGATCCAGTCAACGATCGCGTAGCCGTGCCGCCGAAAATCTTCGGCGGGCATATCGCCCAATTGAGATATCTCTTTTTCTTTCATAACAGTGTGGGGTGCTACAGAACGAGATTTTAGCGGATAGATGCTCGACATGGCAATCGAATCAGGTATAATGCGTGTTTGTAACATAATTCTCAGATTTGTAAGCAACTCCCCGCTCGTAAACTTTTCCAAAAAAGCGGTGTATTATGCCGGTGGAGAACTGCAAACCGAACTCAAAAGCAAAATAATCGACGAGGTAAATATGACTAGAGTTTTCTTAACCATTAGCTTGGTATTTTCAATTTTCCTGACATTTGCGTGCGTGGACAAAAGCGGCACGGGAACTACCGGCCCAGCCGGTGACACAATTAGAGTCGGCGTTTACGGCGACACTACCGGAGCAACTTCGAGTTTTGGGGTATCCACGAAAAATGGTATCCAGCTCGCGTTTGACGAGATCAACGCGGCGGGCGGCGTGAACGGGAAGAAACTGGAAATGGTCTTCGAAGACGACCAAGGAACACCTGAAAAAGCCAAAACAGTTATTTCTAAATTGATCAGTCAGGACAAAGTTGTCGCCGTACTCGGCGAAGTTGCCTCGTCAAATTCACTGGCGGCCGCGCCGGTTGCTCAGGAAGCAAAGATTCCGATGATCTCGCCTTCGTCCACTAACCCGAAAGTAACAGAAGTGGGCGATTACATTTCGCGCGTTTGTTTTATTGACCCGTTTCAAGGCGCGGTGATGGCGAAATTTGCGGCGAATACTCTGAAGGCGAAAACCGCCGCCGTACTTGGCGACAACAGTTCGGATTACAGCAAGGGCTTGACCCGATTTTTTGAAGAAGAATTCACCAAACTGGGCGGAAAGGTAATCAACAACGCAACGTACGCTCAAAAGGACCAGGATTTCAAAGCGCAATTGACGCAGATGCGCGATCAGAAACCCGATGTCATTTACATTCCGGGTTATTACGGCGAAGTTGCTATAATTGCCCGCCAGGCACGTGAACTCGGCATGGATCAGCCATTGCTCGGTGGTGACGGCTGGGACTCACCCGAACTTTGGAAGCTTGGCGGTGCGGCGTTGAAAAACGCATACATTTCTAATCACTACTCGGCGGATAATCCTGCTCCTGAGATTCAAAACTTTGTTAAGAACTATAAGGCGAAATTCGGCGCGGCGCCCGATTCGTTAGCCGCACTCGCTTACGACGCGGCAAAGGTTTTGGTGGACGCGATCAAGCGTGCCAGTGGAACCGACAGCACGAAATTGAAAGACGCGATCAACTCGACGAAAGGTTTTGCGGGAGTTACCGGAACAATCACCTTGGATGCGAGCCGCAACGCCGTCAAGCCGGCGGTCGTTTTGGAACTTACTCCGGCGGAAAGTAAATTTACATTCAAAGAAACAATTTATCCTGAAGGAATGGCGCCGCCGACGAAATAAGTCCAGAGTCGAGAGTCCTGAGTAGGAGTTTTAAGCTCCGACTCACGACGCTGGACTCACGACTCACGACTTATGGATACTTTTGTTCAGCAGCTTATCAACGGCCTAACCATTGGTTCGATCTATGCACTGATCGCGCTTGGATACACCATGGTTTACGGCATTCTCCGCCTTATCAATTTCGCTCACGGCGATATTTATATGGTTGGAGCCTATGCCGGATTTATGCTTGCGACAGCTTTGGGATTTGCCTCCGAACCGTCCGCTTTCGGGTTCGTCGTAACGCTTGTCGGTGCAATGGCCATTGCTGCCGCGATAGGAATGGCAATTGAAAGGTTTGCGTATCGTCCGGTCCGGAAGTTTTCAAAAATGACAACGCTGATAACCGCGATCGGGATGTCGCTTTTGATCGAGTATCTTTTCATTTTCATCTTTTCACCGACGCCGCGTTCGTTTCCACAGCTTTTACCGACCGAAAGTTTCACGCTTTTCGGCAATGCAACCATTTCCACATCACAGATCCTGATCTTTGTCGTTTCACTTCTTTTGATGGCTCTTTTGCAGTGGATCATCTACAAAACAAAGATCGGAAAGGCGATGCGGGCCGTTTCATTTAACATCACATCGGCAAAGCTGATGGGTATAAACACAAATTTCGTTATTGCTTTTACATTCGCGCTCGGGTCGGCTTTGGCCGCCGCCGGCGGTGTTCTGACGGCGCAATACAATCCGAAGATCGATCCGCTGATGGGAATCATGACGGGTTTGAAAGCGTTCGTGGCTGCCGTGTTAGGCGGTATTGGAAATATTCCGGGTGCCGTTCTCGGCGGACTGCTCATCGGAGCGGCCGAAACTTTAGTCGTTGGCTACGGAGGCTATGTAGGAATCCCGTCCACCTATCGCGACGCCGTAGCTTTCGCGATTTTGATCTTGGTGCTTCTTGTCCGTCCGGCGGGACTTTTGGGATCGAACGTGCAGGAAAAAGTCTGACAACTTCGTTATGTCTTCATGGATTAAAAGCCTAATTATTGGAGCCGTCGTTATCGCGCTGATGTATTTCTTGAACGCGATGATGAGCAGCAGCGGTCTTTTTGGCGTCGGCATAAATGACTACCAGGGACGCTTGCTCGTTTTTATTGCCATCAACGTAATTCTCGCGACATCGCTGAATCTGATCAACGGTTTTACCGGACAATTTTCGATTGGCCATGCGGGATTTATGGCCGTCGGGGCATATGCTTCGGCATATTTTTCCAATAGCTACGGCGAAACGATGGTCAGTTCGCTCGCTTTTCTGGGCGATACCGTTTCTACAAGCATCGTTTTGCTGATAGCCGTTTTGATCGGGGCGATCGTCGCGGGGTTAATGGGACTGATCGTCGGCATCCCAAGTTTGCGTTTAAAAGGGGATTACCTGGCCATCGTCACGCTTGGATTTGCGGAAATTATCCGCATCGTGATCTTAAATATCGACGCGGTCGGCGGTGCGACGGGCTATCAGGTTCCGGGCTATGCAAATTTTCTTTGGATCGGCATTTTCGCTATCATTACGGTCGTTGTCATTCACAACATAGTTAAATCCGATACGGGACGCGCTCTTATTTCCATACGCGAAGACGAACTCGCCGCCGAAGCGATGGGAGTAAACACCACGCGGTATAAGGTTACGTCCTTTGTGATCGGATCGGCATTTGCCGGCGTCGCGGGCGTGCTTTTTGCCCATTACAATAAATTCCTCCACACTAACGATTTTCAATTTATCAGATCGTTCGAGATCATAATCATGATCGTTATCGGCGGCATGGGTTCGATGACCGGAGCAATTTTGGGTGCCATCATCGTTACACTTTTGCCAGAGTTGCTGCGGCAATTGCCCGATATTCAGGTTGGAGCCACGACATTCAAATTTGCCGACCTTCGCCTGGTAATCTTTGCGTTGATCTTGATCCTGACGATGATCCTGCGGCCTCAGGGTATTCTGGGAACCGCAGAGATCGGCGGCTTTTTGAAACGTTTTCGAAGAGCCGATAAACCGACCGGAGGCCTGGAGTAAATGGCTGAAAACGGGAACTACATTCTGCAGACCGACAAAGCGACGATCCGTTTCGGCGGGCTGATCGCGGTAAATGAACTGACAATGGGCGTTAAGCAGGGCGAGATCTACGGCCTTATCGGTCCGAACGGTGCAGGCAAAACAACCATTTTCAATTTGCTGACCGGCGTTTATGAGCCGACCTCGGGCGATATCCGCATCGGCGGAACACGCGTTAACGGCATGAAGCCATATCAGATCTCGCGGCTCGGCGTTTCGCGGACGTTCCAGAATATCCGCCTTTTCCCGAGTATGAGCGTGCTGGAGAACGTAATTACGGCCTGCCACCGCCATTCGAAACAGAATCTGACTGACGCCGTATTTCGACTGCCGCGATTTCATAAGGACGAAAAAGAACACCACGATTTTGCCGTTGAACTATTGCGGATTTTCGATCTAGAAAAATACAAGGATGAAGGCGGAACGAGCTTGCCTTACGGCAACCAAAGACGTCTGGAAATTGTTCGCGCGCTCGCGACTCGGCCGCAATTGCTTTTATTAGACGAACCCGCTGCCGGAATGAACCCTTCGGAACAAGAAGATCTTACAGGCCTGATTAAAGAGGTCCGCGACAAATTTAATCTGACAATCGTGCTCGTCGAGCACAACATGCGCGTCGTTATGGGTGTATGCGACCGCATTCAGGTCGTCGATTACGGCAAATCGATCGCTCTTGGTCTGCCGCAGGATATCAAGAACGATCCCAAGGTTATCGAGGCCTATCTCGGGGATTAGGAGATAGTTGTCCGTAGTCAGTTTTCAGTTAAGATTTAATTCTTTCCGACAACCGACGACTGGCAACTGGCAACTGTTTATGCTTACTTTAGAAAATGTTTCGGTAAATTATGGGGCAATCGAAGCACTTACGAATATTACGCTACACGTTGAGCAAGGCGAGGTCGTAACGCTGATCGGCGCGAACGGTGCAGGGAAAACGACGACCTTGCGTACGATCACCGGTCTGCTCGAACCAAAGGAAGGCCGCGTGATGTATGAGGGCAAACAGATCAGCGGAATGCCGACGCATAAGCTCGTGCCGATGGGTATTGCGATGTCGCCCGAGGGCCGCGGCGTGTTTGCCAATTTGAGCGTGCGTGAAAATCTCGAAATGGGGGCCTTTATCCGCAAGGACAAAAAAGGCATCGCGGACGATATGGAACGCGGTTTCACTTTGTTTTCCCGTCTAAAGGAACGCGAACAACAAAAGGCCGGAACGCTTTCGGGCGGTGAGCAGCAGATGCTTGCGATGGCGCGCGCACTGATGTCGCGGCCGCGGCTGCTGCTTTTAGACGAGCCTTCGCTGGGGCTCGCGCCGTTGGTCGTACACGCGATTTTCGAGGCGATAGACGAGATCAAAGGCGAGGGCACGACGATCCTTCTGGTTGAGCAGAACGCGAATGCCGCGCTTCACCATTCGGACCGCGCGTATGTGCTGGAGACCGGCCGCATCGTCATGGATGGCAATTCTAAGCAGCTTGCCGAGGACCCCCGCGTAAAGGAAGCATATTTAGGCGAGTAGTTCACAGCCCAATTGATAACTATCTGAGCGGAGGGTCTTTCGGGACCGTCCGCTTTTTCTATGCCGGACAAGAAATCCAATATATTACTGCGATGGCTGATCACGATCGGGTGCGGCGTGCTGATCTTCGTGTGGCCGCGGCCCGAAGGCGTCAACCGCGAGGCTTGGACGCTGCTGGCGGTTTTTATCGCGACCATCGTCGGATCGATAGTGCAGCCGTTGACCGGAAGCGCGATGGTGCTGCTTGGCGTCGTTGCACTTGCCTTGTTCCGGGCACTACCGATTGAGAAGGCGCTCAGCGGATATGCCGATAAATATGTATGGCTGGTACTCGCTGCGTTTTTCATTTCGCGGGCGATGATCAAAACAGGTTTGGGCCATCGCATTGCACTAATCTTTGTCCGGCTAATCGGAAAGAAAACGCTCGGTCTCGGCTATTCGCTGGTTTTTACTGATTTCATTCTTGCATCGTTCATTCCCTCGACCGGTGCGCGTTCGGGCGGGATAATCCTGCCGATCGCGCGGAGCGTTACCGAAACGTACGATTCGCGGCCCGAAGACGGCACCGAGGGGCGGCTCGGCACATTTCTGATGTCGATGCTCTACCAGTGTGAGGTGATACTGTGCGCGACCTTCCTCACCGGCCAGGCGTCGAACGTGATCATCGCCGGGTTTGCGGCGAAGCAGGCGAACATCGATCTCAACTATTCGATCTGGTTCATCTCGGCGATAGTTCCTTCACTGATCTCGCTCGCCGCCGTTCCGCTGATGATCTACTGGCTGTTTCCGCCCGAAGTAAAAGAAACGCCGAATGCGGTCGCCTTCGCTCATGAAGAACTGAAAAAGCTCGGGTCGCTGACTAAAGATGAAAAAATACTACTCGTCGTTTTTATCGCAGTTGTAATTTTATGGATCACCGCAAAGCTGCACGGCATCGACTCGACGGTTATTGCACTGTTGGGAATTTCGACGCTGCTCGTTTCGGGGGTGCTTTCATGGCGCGATCTGATCGACGAAACCCATGCCTGGGAAGTCTTCATTTGGTACGGCGGCCTCGTAATGATGGCCACCGCTTTGGGCGAAACGAATATTCCGACGCTGTTTGCTGGAACTGTCTCTTCGATAACAACGGGCTGGAGCTGGCCTCTCGCCCTTGCCATACTCGCACTGGTTTTCTTTTATGCACATTACACATTCGCATCGATAACGGCCCATGTAACGGCGATGTTTATACCGTTTCTCGCGGTTACGGTCGCCGTCGGAGCACCGGCCGGACTGACCGTACTGCTGCTCACCTATTTCGCAAACCTCAGCGCCGGGCTGACGCATTACGGAACGACGCCGGCACCGGTCTATTTCGGCCTCGGCTACGTAACGCAAAAACGCTGGTGGACAATTGGGCTGATCGCATCGGTAATAAATATTCTGATCTGGTCGACGATCGGACCGCTGTGGTGGAAACTGCTTGGCTGGTGGTAGGACTAGCGAAGCGGGGTTACGGCGAAAAAGAAACGCGCCGACGAGAAAATCTCCCGTGTCACCGCGTCTCGCAATTTCAGGGTCGCAAATTTACTGATCCGTATCGCCAATGGGCAACGCACCGGGCAGCCCTACAGGCGTGTCAATTTTAGCCAAAGCGTCTTCATATATCCTGATGCTGCCGGCGGTTTCCATTTTCTGTCTGGTCGCCGACAGATAATCGCCAAAGACCTCGCCGCGTTTCTTATCAAGCTTTTCATCCCTCAAACTATCGCGGTCTTTCGCAAACTGGTCCATGTTGGCATCCGTGCGCTTGTTGACGCCGACGATAAACCAACTGTCGCCAATATTTATAGGCGACTTTGTCACTTCGCCGTCCTTCATCGCAAAAATGGCATCTTCGAGAGCCTGATTGGTAGAAGCCGACGGGCCGGTCCCAAGCGGTGAACCCAAAACGAAGCTTTTTGCATCCAGGACCTTGAGGTTTTTGCCTTGGGCCGCAGCCGCAAGGGCCGAAACCGAAGCCGAACCGGCGGCGATCTGTTTGGCAATATCCTCGACCTGTGCCCGAGCTTTTTCAAGCTTTACCGACTCCGTGACCTGAGCTTTGACTTCATCAAATTCGGCGTCACGCGGCTCTTTTTTATCAAGCAGCAGCGGGATCGCGAACCCGTTTTGCACGGGAATCTTATCTCCTACGTCGTTTTGATTTTCTAGACTGGCGATACCTTCTTCGAATTGCGGTGATGTGCCGATGTTCGGGACATCATCGCCGGTTTTGACGTAAGCGGTTTCGCGGACCATGTCAGCGACACTCATATTCGCTTCGGACGCAAATTCGCTTGCGGTCTTCTGAGCATCTTTGCTTTGCTTCAGCGAATCGGAGACTTTCTGGGCAAGTTCGGCGGCAACGCCGTAGGCACGGCGGTTTCGCAGGCTGACCTCGAGTTCTTTCTTGGCTTCTTCGAACGATTTAGGCACCGCCTCGCCGCGGCGAAGTATAAAATACCTGCCCTGATAGCTGATCGGTTCGGTGACCGCGCCAGGTGTCATCGCGATAAGCCGCTGGTACGGATCGGTCGGATTATTCGGATTTTCGCGAACGGGACCTTTTAGCTTGCCGCCGCTGGATGCGGTCGCCGGATTTTCCGACTGTCCTTTAGCGATATCGGCAAACTCGGTTTCCGTCACGAACTGGCCATTCCTTGTCAGCCGCTCGTGGATCGTGGATGCCTTACCGAAAACCTCAGGGTCGAGATCCGGTTTCGGAACTCGTAAAACGATCTCTTGGCCGAGTACGCCGGCGATCTTTTTATCTTCAGGTAATTTATCGTACTCCGCACGCAGGTCCGCATCGGCAATAGAAAGCTTTTCGCCAATCTTGACCGTGTTTACGAAAACGTATCGAATCTTCTTCTGCGGAACGTCAATGTGATAGCCCAGCTTGTTTTTCTCGAAATAATCACGAAGTTCCTGATCGGACGGCGTGATCGTTTGTGCCAGATCAGTGCTGTTTACCGCTACGTACGACAGGTCGAATTTTGCGTTCTTTCGCTGAAAATCCTTGAGCAGCTCTTCTTCGGAGACGGTAACGCCTGACGATAAAAATGCTCTCAGTTTGTTGGCACTCAGGTCGTCGCGTACAGTTTCCTCGTAAGCTGAAACGCTGCCTGCCTGGTCGGCTGCATTCTGCTCATAGGCCTTCTGATCAAACGGCTTGCCATCCTTGCTTTTGAATTGCTTGCGAATCGTGTTTGCGACCTCGGCATCCGATGCACGCAGGCCCAAACGTTCGGCCTCGACGCGGGCTATCCGGCTGCTAATCAGCGAACTGAGGATCGTCTTTGCGGGAAACGACGGTCCACCCTGGCTGTATCGGCTGAAACTTTCCTTTTGCCGGAATACGTCACCAACGCTGATATATTCACCGGAAACCTTGGCCGCCGTCTCATCGCTTCGAGATAAGTCCGCGCCGCGGGCCGCGTCTGAAGGTTTATAGAACAAAACAAGACTCGCCACCATTATGACGGCGAAAAGCATTAGAACGAAATTACGCGTCTTTTCCAGTCGAGTGAAAAACTTTAACATCTGTTATTACCTGTCCGATTGAAATTTATTGCCAGCACGAACAATCTGCGATTCTAACAAAAAAGCGTCCGTACGCCAATACCGTTCCGTTATTCCGTGCAAACGAATATCGACTACCTGATAGATTTGATTCATAGATCAGCGATTTAACACGCGGATTTTGACGCCGAATTCGAACTTCC